>JAFGAQ010000092.1 GCA_016933595.1 Opitutales bacterium
CATTGCATCGGCGGCCTGGCATTGTTTTCGGTGATCGCGGTCTCTATTCATCTGCGACATCCTTGGGTGCCCGGACCGCATCAATTCAGTTATTTTCCGAACCACAACCAGCATGGGATGGTCATGGCTATGGGTGGGATGCTATCGTTTGGACTCTCGCTCAAGGCTCTTGAACGGCGTCATTGGAAACTGCTCTTGTTCAGCTTTTCGTGGGCGATGTGTTGTTTGGCGGTTTTCCAAGGTCGGAGCCGCAGCGCTTTTGTGGCGCTGGTTGTTGGTTGTCTTTTGATTGCCCTGATCCGAATGGATTGGCGCAAATGGAGGGTATGGGTTCGTGGGGCGGTTCCGGTATTGATCATTCTTTTGGCGTTGGGAATGATTTATGGGGACGCATTGATCCGGGAGTGGGGAGCATTGTTTGAGCATCATGGTATCGGCAGGGAATTGCGTTTCAGGATCATTCTGGATGCATGGGAGCTTTGTAAGGATCATTTCTGGTTCGGGGTGGGTTTGGGTAATTTCCGATTCGTGTTTCCTTTTTACCAAAGCTTGACGGAGAATGTTCCATCGGTCCTTCATCCTGAGAGTGACTTGTTGTGGTTATGGGCCGAACTGGGTTTCGTGGGAGTCGCATTGGTGTTGACGGGCCTGATGTTTCTTCTGCGGTGGTTGCGGATCCGGTCATGGGTGGAGATGCATGGAGTCCGGCTGATTGCACTGGTTGTGCTCGGAGTATTTGGCTTTGTCTCGCTCATTGAAGTCAATGGGCACCGTATGGGGACGATCATGGTGGCTTTGGTATTGATCGGAATGCTCCAATCCTCGCGAAGTGAGCGGATCCCCTCCCTGGTGTTGCCGTGGATCAGTCGGGTGGCAGGCGTCCTGCTTATGCTGTTCGCCGGCTTGTGGGTCGGCGCAAGTGAGAAGGGTTGGGTTTGGAAGTCGAGGGTGAGTATGGACCGGAGCCTGATGCGCCCATATGAATGGATGGCGGGTCGAAGCACGGATGCCTTGCGGGCGGAAGCGGAGGGCATGATCCGGAACTATCCTCTTGTGTGGACGACGCACAACCAGTACGGGATCATGGCGGTTCACGCCCTGGGTGATCACCGGTCCGGCATGCGCGCATTCAGTCGGGCGAGGTACCTGAATCCCCGTTCACCGATGGTGGCCTATCTCCACGGTACCTATTGGGCTGGAGTGAACAAGGAACAGATGCTCAATTCATGGATTGATGCCATCAGCCTGAGTAGTGGAAATCAGCGTTTGCAATTGTTGCACCGGATGATGAACGCCGTGCCGAAAGATGAACTGGGCAGCCTTCGTGTGTTAAGCGTGCTGTTTCCTGAGTTAGCGTTTGATTATCTATGGCGGCTGTCGTCAGTACGGGAGTTGTACGAACGTGAATTGGAGCGGGTATTGGCCTCAAATCCGACACTGGAAGGATTCACGCCCACGCAGCGGGAACGACTTTTGATCAACTGGTATTTAAGGTCTGGAGCTGAGGTTATTGCGATGCTGCGACAACGCATGCCCTATCACCTCGAAGCATCTCTCCGACTACAGGCATACGAAGCTGCCGAGCTCGGGAATCTTGGCTTGGCGTGTTCGCTCGGGTTACAGTCGCTCCCGAGGCAAGAGATGATTGCGTTGGCTGAAAACAGAAAATATGACCACCTGAGATCCCAGTATCTTTCGGATCCTGGGGATCCATTGAAGGCGATCGCCTTGATTCAGAAATTGATCGAAGAAGACCGTCCGGGAGAGGCTCTGGTGATGATTCAGGTTGCGATGGATCGCGGGAATGATTCGGCATACCTCAAGCAACAACAGGTGCTGATGTATGCGGAGACCGGACAGTATGCTGCCTGTTGGGACCGGTTGAGAAACCTGTTGCGGGAATCCCTCGAACGGTGATCGGCGCGGGCTGCCTCCTTCCCGGAATTGATTACAGGCAAGTGGTCCACGCAGCGGATCATAGATAACCCGTGAGCGCGAAGGTTGTTAGCGATTTGAATTTTTCACATCGCTCAGTCTTTCCGGTTTCGTTGAATGGCCCGTAATTGGCCACAACGATGGCTTCGGCTGCATGGCCGTGCCAAAAGGTTGAGACTAGAACGCGGTGAACCGCGAAGACTTCAAAGCCAGTCCGACTTCGCTCTGAGCCGTTTGGGCATTGGATGCCTCGGGATGGGTCAGGGGTGAGGTGGAAGTTCGAGGGTGGATCCAAGGGTTTGTAGAATGCCTGCCAGTTCGGAGCGTGCCTGTTCGTGGGATTTGGATCCCTCTACGATGAATTCGAGTGAGTTGCGTCCCATGACACGGTTACCGTTCCAAGCCTCGATGAGGCGCTCCCGGGTGGTGGTGGAGAGAATCGGTTGGGACAGGTTGTCGTTCCACACGGAGAAAAAGACTTCTATATCCCTGTCATAAAGACGGAAGGTGAAGGATTGGAAGGGGATGGTTACTTGGGGGCCGGGTTTCCAGATGAATGGATCATGCTCTTTGACGAGCGCCATTCCTGCCGATGGCAGGCAGTTTTCCGGACGGTGAACCCCGGCGTGGGATGAGATGCTGCCGGATTCCCAGTAGAAATGAAAAGCGGTCCAGATACTTTTGTTGGGGTGTTGCCAGACCCTCTGGTGGCCTGAATCGTATTTGAGCTGGGCTTTAGTGAAGGCGTCGATTGGGATGGTCTGGATAGAGGGAGCGAGCGTGGACCAGTTGAGCTCGCGGAAGCTGCCTGTGACGATGTTGGTGGGCTGCCGGAGGGGATGATACCATATCCAATTAAGGATCCAAATGCCTGCCATAAGGAGCAGCAGGGGCATGACCTGACGGAGGGAGGGTGGGTCTGGGAAATGCGCGGACATGGGAGGGTGTTCGCGGATAGCATGAGATTGGATTCGCGGACGGAAGCATAACGCGATGATCCATATTCCGGCGAATCCGCCAAAAGCAACGGCTTGCCCAATCGGGTCGTGCCACTGGCGGAAAGCATCGCTTCCATGTGAGTAGGTGATCCAAGTAAGGGAGAGGGTCCTGGCGATGTTGAGGAGAAAGGTGAGAATGGCACCAACGAAGATCAGAGCGGCTCTACCGGACCAGCGGTAGCGGAATAGTTCACCAAAGAGGTAACCCGCCATGAGCGAGGACTGAAGCGACCGGATGCCGCTGCAGGCCTCTTCTACTCCAACCATGGTGTCGGACAGTTGGATCAGGTTGCCATGGCGAACGGCAAAGATGCCCATCAGGTTGAGGATATCAACTGTGATAGTTGCCACCAGATGCATCAGGTATTGGATGAGACTGTTTTCGATGCGGGTCATCCATGGTACCGCAAAGAGGATCATGAGTGCGGCGGGGAGCAGGTGATAAAGGGTTCTCCTTCCCGCTGCGTACGCAATGAGCAGAGAGGATGCGATAAGCGCATTTGCCGTGAGGGCGAGGTAGATGAACCTCCAATCTGGATTTGCAGTTCGGACGATCACCAAGGGCAGCAAAGCCAGTGCGGGTAACCAGAGAAGCTTGAAGGGCTGTGAAGTCGGCTGTGAGGGGGGCGCATCCCGCAGCCTCATGGCCAGAAGGTAGAGCGTGAAAAATGGAACGAAATACCCGAATTGGTATTGCTCGTTGTGGCGCCATTCGATTTCGAGGCTGAGCAGCGCGGGTATCCAGAAACCAGCCAGCAAAATCAAGGAGGCTCCGATCCGGCGATATCCGGAAAATCGGGGAGCGTCCTGAATGGATTGGGTATTCACCTGATCGTCAGAGATACTTGTTGAGGAAGAACAGTGCGGTGATGGTCAGACTGTGAAATATCTTACCTTGGCAGGCCCAGTCTTCAACTTGCTTGAGCGGCATGGTGCAGGTCCGGATCTCTTCGGACTCATCCCAATTGACCGCCACTTGTCGAGTGGCATTGCGGAGGAGAACAATAAAGCAGGTGTTGCTCTGTATGGCGGGGTTTGGGCGGATGGTCGCCAATACCTTGCCGTTTTGGCCGACAAATCCGGTCTCCTCCCTCAGCTCGCGAGTCCCTGCCTCAATTGGGTCTTCGCCGTGCTCGATCAAGCCGCCAGGGATCTCCCAGGAGAGGCATTTGGAACCGAAACGGAACTGCTGCACCATTACGATCTCGTTTTCGGGTGTGAGTGCGACGGTGTGGACCCAGTTGCGGGAATTGATGACGAAGAATTCGCCGCTCTGGTTTCGCGGTTGGTGCTCGAATACGACAGAATCGACCTGAAAAATCCGGCAGTCGGAATGGAGTTTCCGCGATCGTTCGCGCCAGAGGTGAGGTTCGTCAGGGTGTCGTGTCATGAGCGCACTCAATCAGTGAAAACGGAAAAGGTCAACGAATGTGGAAGCCTGTGAATTCGGGTTCGCGGGTTCCCGATGTGGAATCGGACGATCGGATGTATGTCCCGAGTTCTTCACAAACCGCTTCACTGAATGCACGGACTTCCGGCTCTACACCTTCCGCTTCAAGCGTGACCGATCCATCGATCTCATTCCGGACAAAACCGGAAAGGTCGAATCCCTTTGCTATGTCCAGTGTCTGAATCCTGAAACCGACGCCTTGAACCCTGCCGCGGAAGGTGGTTCTGATGAAGAATACGCTCATCGCAAATTTCCAACAATGTGTTTGCCAAGTCTGAAAACAGGTCTAAGGTGATCGGTTTATGGGAAACCTTCAAGTCAAACCAACTTATGGTTTCCCCTTTTGGATTATGGACAGTCCTAATTATGATGCTCCCGGCGACAGCGACTGGGAGGGAAGTGGTGAGCTGGAGTGGACTGAACGTGACTGGAAGCAGTTTCTGAAAGAGTCCGATCAGGAGGTATTACGGTTTTTGGCATTTTACACCCAGTTGCGGAAGGATGCGAACCGGCTGGATCGTGCTGCTCAGGAAATGGGATGGGAATCGGATGAGTGGTCATCCGACACAATTCCATCTGACGAAGATCGGTCCGGTGGATTTGATACATCGGATGATGAGGACGACGAAGATGATTATGATGGACCGGGTTCGGATGATGAGCCATTGACGATCCACAAACACCCCTTGTTTGTGTCATCGACGGCACTTTTGAATTTGATTGGTTTTTACTGGGGGATTTTGCTTCAGGAGGATCAACCTTGTGTTAACGGACTTCACAGCTACGAATTCTGCAATCACGTGAATCAAGCTGAAGTGAACGCGATCATGGGGATTCACGCACTGGAAATGGGTGATTACTCGCTGGTTGTGTGCCACCTGCAGCGTTCAATGGCAAGTCTCAGCGACGCATTCGGGCTGTTCCAGAAGGTGGTGGGATTCAGAGGATGCAAGATCGAAAAGTCCTTCAAGGAAGAGTTTGCCAATGTGGTTTTTGACATGCGCGAAGTCTGGCTGCGGGTGTTGAAGGAATGCCGGGGTGTATCCGGGGTGAGTTGATCCCGTTTTGTCGGCGTTGTTGGCTTGGTTCATGATCAAGCCCATTCGACGAAGCTCATGATCAAGCCCGTGGTTTTTTGTTCGGCGTGGGAAGTTGTGCGTGTGCTTTATGGCATGGCTGAAGCCATACCCTCCGGAGGCGGGCTGTTGGTTTCAAGCTTGTGGCAGCGGGTTTGTAGAAGAAGATTCTTATACACAGAGCACTCACAGAGCACAAAGCTTGGAGGTGAGTGGTGGCAGTTCATATTTTGTGGACCTTTGTTGCTTCGGGGTGAGTCGAGCTGTTTGTTGTTTTGTAATGCGAATCGCGAGGCGGAAAGGGGATGAACCACGAAAGGCACG
>JAFGAQ010000093.1 GCA_016933595.1 Opitutales bacterium
CCGTCCGATTGGATTCGTCTGGATGTGGCGGCGGCTTGCTGATGCTACATGTGTCTCTTTCAAGACTGGGGTGAACTCGCGTTATCCAGGAGATGCTACTTCAGCTTGCGGGTGATCAGAATGTGCTCTTTGACCGGTTTTCCTTTGATGAGGTGGCCCTGGATGATCGATTCGATTGCATCCGGTGTGCATTGGCAATACCAGGTGCCTTCCGGGTAAACCACCATGATCGGTCCTTTTTGGCAGATTCCAAGGCAGTTCACTTGTGAGAGAAGAACCCCGCCTTCGTTTGTCAGCTCAAGCTGGTGGAGGCGTTTGCGAAGGTAATTCCAGGATTCGGCCGCCTTTTCGGATGTGGCGCAACGGCCGGACTGGGTATCCAGGCAGAATAGCACGTGGCGTCTGAGGGTGGGGATTCCGATCTTATTGAGCCGGTTTTGAAGAGCCTCGCTGATGACGGGGGGCTTGCGGGAAGAAGCGGATGCTTTGGATGCTGTGATACCGGCTTTTTTGAAGGCTAGGTAGACTTCGCGGCTGATCCATGCATCGGTGGCGGCATAGACCACCTGTTTCGGTGTTAATTCCGATCGTGCCCAATTGGAAACCTGCACACTTTTCGAGATCCGTTTTCCGATAAGGATGCCGCAGAGGCTGCGGAGCCCGGTGTTCTGAATCCCGGCGATTCTCGCGAGATCCGCCAGATCGAGAAAACCCGCAGGATCAAAGGAGAACACCTTGAGCAGACCGGCCACATCATCTTTGAGAGCCACGCCTACTTTGAGAAAGGCCGCATCCGAAAACAGGTCCGCGATGGGTTTTGGATCCCGGATTTTGGAGATCTGAATCAGATAGACCTCACGGGATGTCGCCAGTTGAATGAGCGAGGGCAGAAAGTTGTCGTTCCGGCTGAAACTTGGTTTGGTTTCGGTGTCGAATCCAAGGACCTTATCTTTGCGGATGGAGGATAGATGGGCCTCCAGCTTCTCCTGGCTGTCGATGAGATGGGTGGGACCGGAATACTCCGTAAGGGGTAACTGGTTGATCTCCTCTTTCGAAATGGTAGCCGGAAAGCTCGGCTGGCTACGCTTGCTTCTCAACATGAACACGTGCTCTGAAATATTGGGGTGTTTTGTCAATCCATACGGTGGGGTTATCCCCGAAAGGATAAAGAGCCCAGATAATGCAAGAGAACTCCAGCGTAAAGGCTAATTTTGAACACCCGTGGCGTTTTGGGATATGACATAGCGGAGGTCGTCCGGTGTGCGGATTCCGAAAACCTGATCCTGAATGGATCCATCGGATTTCAACCAGACCACACCCGGGAGGTTGCGCTGAAAGGTAATCTGCCTGAAAAGCCGGTTGGCAAGCCCGGACTCGTGGATCATGACCGGCCATTCCGGCTTGAGGGCGACTAGAGCCTTGAGGTGTTTCTGTTGGTCCGGGTTGAGGGAGACCTGGAGCACCTCGACTTTAAGGTCCATACGACGGAGTTTTTCGATATGGGCGTCGATTTGTGATGCGAGGGATGCCGCGAAAGGAATGGATGTTTTTTCGTCGATGAAGAAGAGAATGTAAAGATCGGTGCGGGTTCCAACCGATCGGTCGTAGGGAATGAATTCACCTTTGCGGAAAAGATACCAGGCGGCCGTGTCCAACATGGATCGAGTGGTGAGGTAGCGGTCTTTGTCGGTATTGAGGACCATGTTGCTGGCCGCTTTTTCCAGTATGTCGCATGCCGAAAGGTTGAATGCGATGGTTTCTCCGTTGTGTTCGGAAATCAGCTGCTCATCTTTGATCCGCCCAAATGGCAGTTCTGTTCCGGTGGGAAGTGTGAATGCCGTTTCGCCCTGGCCAAACACGACCGGGTTGATCAGGCGCACGTTTTCCGGCCACAGAAGGGTATCGGTGTGAATGCGGCCCGCATCGACAACAGTATTTTGTTTGCTGGGGTTGCGATAGACCTCCCATGCACGCGCAATGATGTCGGTGTCGTCGAAATAAAGGGCGTAGAGTTTTCCATTGCGTTCGAAGAAAACCTGCAGCCCCTTGACATCCTTGACATCGACCAGACTGAGTGCGGGAAGACTGAAGCCGGGAAAATTCATGCCGACGCGCAGGGCAACCTGTTTGGGCCAGTATGCCGGGTATTCCTCCAGGTACCATGGGCTGAATCCCTGACGTGCCTCGGCAGGTGCCGCGGCTTGCGGTTCAGCCTGTGGAGGGTCCTGCGGGACTTCGGTATGTGGAAGCGGGTTTGGTTCGGTTTCAGCAGGGGCGGTTTCAGGCTGGGATACTCCGGAGTCGGCAGTTGGCGTATCCGTGCCAGTGTCTTCAACCGGGGCTTCGGTGTTTGCCTGTGGCGAGTGGTCGCTTGAATCCGCGCCATCGGGTTGCGGTTCAGTGGCAGTCGGCGGGTTTGGTTCGGTTTCAGCAGGGGCCGTTTCTCCAGCAGCATCCGGATCGCTGTTGTCCTGAGGTTCTTCGGTGGATGTTGGCTCAGAAGACGGCTCGGATGCTTCATCCGCGGGCATTGGAGTCGGGTCATCCTGTTGCGCGTCAGCGTCATCCGGGGTGGATGGGCTCTGTGGCGGAGCTTGTTCTGTTCCCGCGGGTTCTTCCGGTTCTTCATCCGGTGCTGAATCGGCCGCTTCGGTGGCATCAGCTGGTGCTTGAGATTCGGAATTGTCCGAATCCTTGGGAGTTTCAGGTGCGGACTGCGGGCTTTCGGAGCTTTCCGATGCCGCGGGCGTTTCCTCCGATGCTTCGGAATCGTCGGTGGTGAGCGAAGGCTGCTCCGGGTTAGTGCTTTCGATCGCGGTTGAGGCAGTCCCGTCCTCTGCTGTTGCGGCAGCGGAGGGGTTGAGGAAAGCGAAAAGCGGAAGGCTGGCGCAAAGAATAGAGCGGAGCATGCGGATGAGGGGGGTGGTCTTCATTGCTGATCGGTATCGTGGTAGAGCAGTAAAGTTGGATTGATATGAAGGATTCATCCTGAATCCTTTATGCAAACAGGCAAGCCCGGAGTTTGCCCGTCTGAGGGTGTTGCGGCATTTTTCGTTGGTTTGCAGCCAGGAATCGACCGGGATAACTTTTGATGAGTTGCCAAGGACCGTGAATTCGTGAGAAAACAGACGGGATGACGGCACACGCATTTGAGAAGGCATATTGGGAGCGCCCTGGACTGGCAGTGGTATTTCTTGCCCACGACTGGCACAAGGATCCGCTTGAGTTGCCGGTTGTGATTGAAGGAGTGAAGTGTTCCTGCCAGTGGGAGACCATGTCCCCGATGGAGGTTGCCGGAATCACGGGTTACTGCGAGTTGAAAGGGCATTGGGTCTTTGTGTGCGATCCGGTTTACATCGCAAATGTGGACCCGGATGAACCGCTTTATGTGGCTGGGTCCTTTAATGGATGGGCCGACGCGGTGGGTGATTCGCGATTTAAAATGGTGGCGACGGGGGAGCGGGAAGGTTCAGTTAGGATCTGCTCGATTCCTGTTCGGAGTATCCCTTCGGGGCAGGAGTTGCGTTTCCGTTTTGTGACGGCTTCGGGCCGGTGGTTGCCCATTCCCAGACGCACCCCGAATTGGGCTCAGAATCCTTTTGGAGGAGGGGATTATCTCTTGCACGAAAACCGGACTGGACGCCATGGATTTCGTCTATTCTTGGATCATCCGGTTCCGGGTGACAAGCTCATGCGTCTCGTGTGGCAGGATGAAGCCTTCTGTTCCGGAATTTTGATTGATCCCTCCGAGCATCATTTGCAGATGGCGTCGGATCAGCCATTGGGGGCGACGGTTGGCGAAGGAAAAGTGGAGTTCCGGCTTTTTGCGCCAAGAGCGACTGGGGTGCAACTCGCATTGAGCCGGAATCCGGATCTCAGCGATCGCACGCTTCATGAAATGTCAGCCTCACCGGATGGCACATGGTCGTGTGTAGTTGTGGGCGATTGGGCTGGCGCATACTATGTGTATCATGTGGATGGTCACAATGCTGATGCTTCGACCTATTTTGATGTGGTTTTTCCGATTGTGGATCCCTATGCCCGCGCGATGGTGAGCCCATCCGGTCCGGGGATCATTGTCGCCTATGATCGGGGGGGGGGCGGGACTTGGGAGCCGCCGTGTTGGCATGACCTGGTGGTCGCCGAGATCCATGTGCGGGACGCGATTGCGAAGGCCGACCTGAAGTTGGATCCGCTCGCAAGGCGGGGGTTCTCGGGGTTCACCCGGTGGATTCGTTCAGAGGGCAATTACCTCCGGTCCCTCGGAGTGAACGCGATTGAGCTTCAGCCGATTCAGGAGTTTGAATACGGTGATCCGGACGAGTACCACTGGGGCTATATGCCCGTGAACTATTTCAGTTTGAGCAGTGCATATGCGGTTGATCCGTCTTGTGCGAGCGGCATGGACGAGTTCCGGGAATTGGTCCAGGCCTGCCATGACGAGGGCATGGCGGTGATTTTGGATGTTGTGTACAACCACTTGGGCGAGCCCAACGCGCTATACCGGATCGATAAACAGTATTATTTTGAACTGGATTCCAATAATGATCCCACGAACTGGAGCGGAGTCGGGAATGATATCCGTGCATCCGGACCAATGGTGAGGCGCCTGATCATCGATAGTCTGGTTCATCTGGTGACGACCTATGGGGTGGACGGTTTCCGCTTTGATCTTGCGGAGTTGCTCGGTAAGAGCTTGTTGGCGGAGATTGAACGGAAACTCAAATCCGTGAAACCATCGGTTATTCTGATAGCCGAGCCGTGGAGTTTCCGTGGTCATATTGCGGAGGATCTGAAGTCGACCGGTTTCGCATCGTGGAATGATGCTTTCCGTGAATACATTCCCCAGTATCTGAAAGGGAGTGTGTCTTCCGATGGATTGAAGTGGTTCATCCAGGGGTCTCCGGGGCGTTTGACGCGGTTCCCGGCTCAGACCGTCAACTATGCCGAATCCCACGATGACCATGCCTGGATTGACGTGATTACCGGGAATCCGGATCACAATGGATGGAATCCGACCCAAACGGATCGTTGGCGGAATCATCTGATGGTATCGATGCTGATGGTATCATTGGGCATACCCATGCTGTCGGCCGGGCAGGATTTCCTTCGGAGTAAACAAGGGGTGCGCAACACCTACCAAAGGGGGGATCTGAACGCATTGGCCTATGACAGACTTCGCCAGTATTCCGGAAGCCATGCGTATGCTTCGGCATGGATCCGCTTCCGCTTGTCGGAAGGCGGTCAGGTTTTGCGGCAGGACGCGCCACCGGAGGACGGGTTCTTCCGTTGGATGATTCCGGATCACTCCCGCGCCTTGGGTGTGGTGTTGAATGCTGATCACAGTCGAAAGGGGCGCCGGTTGGTTTACGCCATCAATCCCGATGCAACGGAGGTCGCTTTACCATTGAATGGTTTCCGGATGGACGGATTTGTTCAGGTTGCGGATCATGAGCGATGGGTTTTGGAAGGGTTGAGGGATTGGCCGTTTGCTTTTGACGATGGCGAGCTGAGGCTGCCGCCGACGAGTTGTGGGCTTTGGATTGAATCCTGATGGTTTTTTCGGGATGGATGACCGCGATAATTGTTCGATTGAGGCGGC
>JAFGAQ010000094.1 GCA_016933595.1 Opitutales bacterium
AATCTGTTGTTTTGCGCCAGCAAAACGTATGTGGCCCGAAGGGCTTATAGCGAGCACCGCGAGCGATGTTAAATCTCTTTGATTCACAAGGTGAACCTTGGCTCACTGGGCATGAACCGGGATTGGTGTGGGTTCAGGAAACCAATCCCTTCAGTTGCGTGAAATCATTTGAGGTCAGGATGGGCAGGTGATCGGTGATTTTTTCGATGGGCCAATCCCACCAGCGCAGTTCTTGAAGCAAATCGATGACCTCATCCCGGAAGCGCCTGCGAATCAATTTGGCGGGGTTTCCTCCCACAATTGAATAGGGTTCGACGTCCCTGACGACAACCGACTTGGAGGCGATGATCGATCCGTTGCCAATCTGGATGCCGGGCATGATCGTGGCATCGTATCCGATCCACACATCGTTTTGGATGACGGTGTCCCCTTTGTAGGGAAGCTCGTCCATGGATGGCATGACCTTTTCCCATCCGTTGCTGAATATCGAGAACGGGTAGGTTGTGAAGGCATCCATTTTGTGGTTTGCGCCATTCATGATGAACTTCACGTCCCGGGCAATCGCGCAAAACTTTCCGATGATGAGCTTGTCCCCCATGAACGGATAATGGTAGAGTACGTTCCTTTCGAAGTTTCGCGAGTCCACGGGATCATCGTAGTAAGTATAGTCCCCGATGATGATGTTCGGGTTGCGGACAACGTTCTTGATGTAGCAAACCTGATCGAAGCCCTTCATCGGGTGGGGATTATCTGGAGAAGGTCCGTTCATTTCGTGTCTGTTGGGGTTTGGCGATCGGAGGTGCGGGCATCGCTACGCAGATATTTTCGCTTTTCCAATGAATGATGCGCGGGCTGGAGAGCGGTTCAAGTTCAGTGTCCACTTTGCTTCCGATTGACCCGTAAAGGAGGTTCTTGTGCCGATGGCGGGAATTGCCTTGATCGACAGAGAGGCCGGCGCGTAGGCATTTTTCGCGAAATCTGTTGACGAATCTTTGGGTCGCGGATGGGTTGCGGGCTCAGATGAGTGCGTGATCGATGCTATGGGCGTAGATTGATTGTGAAGGATTCCGGGGGCGATACGGACCTCCAACATTGATTGGAAAAGGGAGGATTTATGGCTTTTGAGTTGAGTAGTGTGGTTCCATGGGGAAGGTCCTATGCCGAGTATGTGGCGATGTTCGCGCTGTCGGACGAGGATTTGAAAGGGCGCATTCTCGGGTGCGGGGATGGCCCAGCGGCCTTCAATGCCGGTTTGACAGGCCGGGGCGGATCGGTGGTGTCGGTTGATCCTTTGTACGCCTTCAGCGCGGGTGATATCCGGAGAAGAATTGCAGAGACGACGCCCTTGATCATGGAGCAAACCCGGAGGAATGTGCATGAGTTTGTGTGGGAGCAAATCCGGTCGATTGATGAACTGGCTGCCATCCGCTCGAGTGCCATGGAGGCTTTTCTGGCGGACTATCCGGCCGGGATCGAGGAGGGGCGGTATGTGGCGGAGTCGGCTCCCCGTCTGAGTTTTCCAGATGGGAGCTTCGGGCTGGCATTGGTGTCCCATCTTCTTTTTCTCTACAGTGATCATCTGGATCTGAGGTTCCACATCGACACAATCACCGAATTGTGCCGGGTGTGTGGAGAGGTGCGGGTGTTTCCATTGTTGAAAATGGGAGCAACCATGTCGCCGCACGTCGAGCCGGTCATGGATCATTTCAGTCGCGTTGGCTACGAGGTCGGGACCGTTCGGGTGGCTTACGAGTATCAGCGGGGCGGGAACCAGATGCTGCGGGTCCGGGTGCGGTGATCGGGGTGTTGTCCGCCGAGGATGAAGGGCGGGTGCTCCTTTGCAACAGCTTCCAGTCACTCGCGAGGTGAACACACCGCGCGGCGCGGTTCAGCGCGGATGCTGGATCCTGAGCTTCATTCCGATTGCGATCGCGAGTCCAAGCGCAATCACTATCGTAAAGAGGTAGAGGCTGAGCTGATAGCTGTGAGTGGCGTCGTAGATAGCTGCGCTGATCATGGGTCCAATGATGCCCGCAGTGGACCAGGCGGTCAGGATCCATCCGAAAATGATGGCCATGGATCGGACCCCGAAAAGGTCGCTGATGTAGGCGGGCATCGTGGCAAAGCCGCCGCCGTAGCAGGTGAGGATGAGAAAGGTGAGGCCCATGAAGAGCCATGGAATCGAAGCGGTATGGGCAAGCAGGGGAAATGAGATGATCTGCAACGCAAAGAACGCAATAAACGTGTTGGGACGACCCCATCGGTCGGATAGGGTGGACCAGACAAGCCGCCCCAAGCCGTTGAAAATGGAAATCCCCATGACCAACGCACTCGCTCCAGTGGCAGAGAGATGAACCATCTCGTAACCCATCTTTTTTGCGGTGGCAATCAGGGCGATGCCACACGACGCGTTCAGGAAGAGCAAGAGCCACAGACCATAGAACGCAGGTGAGCGGATCGCCTGAGCGGGTGAGATATCCAACTGGGAATGGCGGGAACCCTTCGATGTGGGGTGGGGTGCCGGATGGTGATGTGCGGCGGGATCGGCGTCGGCCGATCCGGTGATCCCATCGGGTGGCGGGGAGATGATGAGGGCGCTTGGGAAAAGCAGAACAAAATAGAGAAGGGCGAGGATGAGGAAGGTCCGCACTATCGCGGGCTTCTCATAGACCAGAACGGTGCGTAGCTCTTCCTCACTCGTGTTCGCAAAGGTTGCTGACGGATCCTGCTCAATGGTCTGTTTGTATTCCCATGCCGACATGGAGGCTGGGATCCGCACTTCGTCGCTTGCCGGAGAAAAGGTGTCGATGAGCAGTGTGCACACCATGCCTCCGAACCCGAATCCCATGATGGCAAGTCCGGTGGCCAGTCCGCGCTGAGTGGGAAACCATTTCACGAGTGTGCTTACCGGTGCGACGTAGCCCAAGCCCAATCCGACTCCGCTGATTCCACCGAAGAAGATGTAAAACAGGAGCAGGTTCTCCAGCCAGCATGCGAGGGCTGAGCCAAGCAGGCCGGTGCAAAAAAACACGGTGGCGAGAAGGCAGCCGAAACGAGGGCCCTTGCGTGTAATGAATGGGCCCATGAATGCGGCTGACAGCCCCAAGGTGAAGATGGCGATGCTGAAAGCGAGAGCGGTTTGGGTGGAGTTCCAGCCGAAGGTGCTCTCAAGCGGCATGCTCCACGCACTGTAGGCGTAGATAGAGCCGATGGACAGGTGGGTGGCTACGGCGGCGAGTGCCATGAGCCAGCGGTTTTTCGGAAGCTTCATCAGTGTCGCGGGAAGAATAGCGGGTGAGCGGGCAGTTGTTTTATCGCACCTTGAGGCCGAAGGATCGGAAGCGGGCTTTTACGCGTTCCACTTCCTGATCGGTTGGTTCGGGGCAGTTTTTCAGCTCGTATCGCTGCTGCAGTCGTTCGTATTTGCTTTCGCCGTATTTGTGGAAGGGTAAGACTTCGACGAGTTCAATGTTGTGCAGGGCACCCGCGAAGGATCCGATGCCGTCCAGCGTTTCGTCGTCATTTGTGAGTCCGGGAACCAGCACGAACCGGATCCAGGTTGGTTTCCTGATTGCTTCGAGGTGATGGGCAAAAGCGAGGACTTCATCCATTGCCTGTCCGGTGATCCTCCGGTGCCGGGCGTTGGTCCAGCTCTTGAGATCGAGCAGCACCAGATCAACCTCATCGAGCAGATGGGGCCGGATACGGGTTCCGAAACAACCCGAGGTATCCAAGGCGGTGTGCAGTCCCATCCGTTTCACGTCCCGGAAGACCGATTCAATGAAACGCTGCTGGGCCAGAGGCTCGCCCCCGCTGATGGTCAGTCCACCGTTTTTGATGAAGGGCCGGTATCGACGGATCTGTTCAACCATCTCACCGGCAGTGACCTTTCTCCCGGCTTTCAGCCGCTGGGTGTCGGGGTTGTGGCAATACAGGCAGCGCAGTGGGCATCCCGTGGTGAAGAGCACAAATCGGATGCCGGGACCATCCACGGTTCCGCAGGTTTCGACCGAATGCAGGAAACCCTCACACTCAGGTGAGGGATCTCCTTGCATCAGATCGTCGTAGGATTCAACGAGCATGGCCTGTTGGACTGGGGTCGGATCAGACTCCGTCGTGGAACGTGCGGTTGATCACGTCGAGCTGTTGCTCACGTGTCAGCCGGATGAAGTTTACCGCGTAACCGGAGACCCGGACCGTGAGTTGCGGATAGTTCTCCGGGTGCTCCATGGCATCCCGAAGCATGCGGCGGGCGAAGACATTGACGTTGATGTGGTGTCCACCTTCCGAGAAGTAGCCATCGAGCAGCGAGACGATGTTCGAGATGCGGTCCTCGTCATCCTTGCCCAATGCCCGTGGAATGATCGAAAACGTATAGGAAATACCGTCCTGACTGTGGGCGTAGGGCAGTTTTGCGACGGACGCCATTGATGCCACAGCGCCTTTGGTGTCGCGTCCGTGCATGGGGTTTGCGCCGGGGGCAAAAGGCTCACCATATTTCCGCCCATCGGGTGTGCTTCCCGTCTTTTTCCCATAGACCACGTTGGATGTGATGGTGAGAATGGATTGGGTCGGAAGCGCGTTGCGGTAGGTGGGCTGTGTGCGGATCTTGTCCATGAACTGCTCCACCAAGCCGGCGGCGATGGCGTCCACTTCCGGGTCGTTGTTGCCGAAAGCGGTGTAGGTGCCTTCGACTTCGTAGTCGACCGCGAGCCCATCGGCGTTGCGGATGACCCTGACCCGTGCGTTTTTCACGGCCGAAATCGAGTCCGTGACAACCGACAACCCTGCGATGCCACACGCCAACGTGCGCAGGATGTTGCGGTCGTGCAAGGCCATGACGATGCGCTCATAGGCATACTTGTCATGCATGAAGTGGATGATGTTGAGCGCCTTCACGTAAGTGGCGGCAAGCCAGTCCATCATCTTGTCGAAACGCTTGATCAGATCCTTGTATTCAAGGTAGTCGCCCCGGAAGGGCTCCATTTTTGGGGCGATTTGCTCGCCTGTGAGCTCATCGCGTCCTCCATTGATAGCATAGAGCAGGGCTTTGGCGAGGTTGGCGCGTGCGCCGAAGAACTGCATTTGCTTGCCGATCCGCATGGCGGAAACGCAGCAGGCGATCCCGTAGTCGTCGCCCCAGTAGGGACGCATCAAGTCGTCATTCTCATACTGGATGGAGCTGGTTTGGATGGATACCTTTGCGCAATAGCGCTTGAACCCGTCTGGCAGCCGCTCGCCCCAGAGCACGGTCAGGTTGGGCTCTGGTGCGGGTCCGAGGTTGCTCAGCGTATGCAGAAAGCGGAAACTGTTTTTGGTGACCAGGGTGCGTCCATCCTCACCCATGCCACCGAGGCTTTCGGTCACCCATGTGGGATCGCCGGAGAACAAAGCATCGTAGTCCGGGGTCCGGATAAAGCGCACCATCCGCAGTTTCATGACCAGATGGTCGATCAGTTCCTGTGCTTCCGATTCCGTGAGAGTGCCCTCAGCAAAATCGCGCTCGAAATACACATCCAGGAATGTGCTGATCCGCCCAAGCGAAACCGCCGCCCCATTGTGTTCCTTGACCGAGGCAAGGTAGGCGAAGTAGGTCCACTGGAGTGCCTCGCGCCCATTGAGAGCCGGGCGGGAGATATCAACGCCATAGCGTTTTGCCATGACCTTGAGATCCTTGAGGGCGCGAACCTGCTCGTTGAGTTCTTCCCGCTCCCGAATCCACTCCTCGCTGAATCCTTCGGTGTCGCTCTCCTGGATCTGGCTCATCTTGTCCTGAATGAGCCGGTCAACGCCATAGAGAGCGGCGCGACGGTAGTCTCCGATCACGCGCCCACGACCATATCCATCCGGAAGCCCGGTAATGATGCCGGCATTGCGCGCTTTGCGGATATCCTCCGTGTAGCCGTCGAAAACCCCGTCGTTGTGTGTCTTGCGGTGTTTTGTGAAGATCTCGAGCGTGTCCGGGTCGATCTTCCGTCCGTGGGCTTCGAGGGCCTTGACCGCAACCCTCAATCCGCCGTAGGGCATCAGGGCGCGCTTCAGCGGCTTATCGGTCTGAAGCCCGACAATCTGCTCCAGGTCCCGGTCGATGTAACCCGCATCGTGCGAGGCAATCCCGCTGACAACTTTGGTGTCGGCATCCAGAACGCCCCCTGCATCGAGCTCCTGTTGCAGGAGGGATTGCACTTTTTGCCACAGCTTGCTGGTGCGCTCAGTCGGACCCACCAGAAAGGACTCATCACCTTTGTATGCGGTGTAGTTGTTCTGGATGAAATCACGGACGTTGATTTCGTTCCGCCAGGAGTCGCCTTTAAAGCTTCTCCACGCGGATGTTTGCTCACCTGCGATCGCTGCTGTCTCGTTCATTCCGTTTGCCAATAATAAGTCGATTGATGTCGGGGGTGACAGAACGAAGCAGACAGCCGTGGAGAGAATTTGAATTCCCATGCGGATGCAATCCAATTATGCTGCGTTCTGCCCAAATATTGAACCATCAAGCGTGGGTGGGTGTGATCATAACTACGGGGAAAGTTAGACTCTTCTTATTGAGACACGGTCTCACTGTACAAGCAAAGCGGAATATGCTTTATAC
>JAFGAQ010000095.1 GCA_016933595.1 Opitutales bacterium
TACCCGCCGGGTATCAATGTCGTGTTTCACTTTGTATTCTTTTTCTTTTACTCAGTTCCCCACAACCAGGTGTTCTGGCGCGACGAGCATTTCGTGGTTGAGGATTTTTTCCAAGCAACCATCCAAAAGACGACGGGCTTGGTCATGAGCCTCGTCGAATGACTAAAGCCATCGCCTCCGAAAAAGCCCTTCCTCTCCATTCCCAATCCTGTAGATCCTGTCTAAAAAAGAGTTCTTTTCACACAAGGACTCGAAGAGCACGAAGGAATTTCAGCGGCCATCTTCTCCAACCTTCGTGTCCTTCGCGCTCTTTGTGGTTAAGATTCTTCTCTAATCCGACTTCCAGGAAGACGGAACGCTCACACCTTCCGCTAGGGAAAGAGTTTCGACTATTACTGCTTTTGGGGAAACTAAGCGACTTCCCTCTTCGTCAAGCAATCGCCCGATCACGGCAGACACGTAGCGCAAGTCATGTAATCCTCATTTCTCCCATTCGGTAAATGCATATCCGGATCAGGGCGCGACTGTCACCCCCGGTGGGATCGTGGCAGGCACGGTAACCGGCGGGGTTCCTGCGGGTGTGAGGTTCTTGCGCATCAGAATATTCTGGATCGAGATCCGCTCGGTGCCCTTGTTAAAATAGACCATCGAGGCCTGATTTTTCTCCATGAGCACATCTCCAAAAGCATTCCACCTGCTGCGGAGCAGGATCTCAAATGAATTGCCGGAGGTGTTGGTGTTGTTGCGATAGACATGCGCGGCTCCAATCACCCCGGGGAACTCGGAATAGGGAGGGTTTTCCGATATCACCTGGGAAGCAAAACCGGCAGAAGGACCTTTCACGATGCTATTATCAATCACCTGGTAGTGCCAAGTGGGCAACATGCCTGAATAGTGATTGCCAGTCCACGCGACCACGCCAGTCCGGGAGCCCTCCACTCCGTAGCGGTTGCCCGCCTTGATGCTATCGAGGGACATGTAGTAGTCCTGATTGAGCGGCTCACTGGAGTAGTCGTTATCGATCATAAGCAAACGGCCGAACATCTGGTTGATACCGATGGTGGACGTCGCATCCGGCTCGATATCCCATGGTCGGTCCACGGCGACTGTGTTCGAAAGTGGTGGCGCATTCTTGACGTAACGCCATTGTCCGGCTCCCCTCCCATCGAGGATCTGCACAATCCCACCAATGTAGGTGGCTGCCTCCAATCCATATTTCTTATGATCGGCTGTGGTTCCGGCCAACTGAATCTGGGTTCCTGAGACCGCAGTCACTCCACCGAAATAGATCCCGGTCCCACCGTCCGCCGAATACCCGAGATAGGTTGGAATCTCTCCGAAAGTATCCTCATGCGTGCTCGGCTTGTTCGACCAGAGCAGGTCGCGGGTGTAGGGACGACCATTGAAAGTGGTGAAGAAGAACCCGGGGTTGGGATTTCCATGTTGGTCCCAGAGGTTCTCGGTGATGCTGCCTTTAAGATGATGGGTATTGTCCTTCATCACGATGTTGTGGCTGCCACTTCCAAACCATACACTCATGCCTCTCCAATTGATTGTGGAATTGGTGCAGCGGAGGTAGGTGACGGCCTCGTATCCCCAAAGGCAATAATGAGACCCCTCCAGAATGACATCGTCCAGAATGGTATTGGCGGCCTTGCGCATGTAGAAGGCGGTCGGCGAACCAAACTCAGCCGTGAGTGATTTGTCGGTCGGCACCGAAATGGATACGCGCCGGAACCAGCCGGCCTCGGACACTCCCTGGCGCATCACGAGCTGGCCCTTGAAGGTATCGGTGGACTCCAAAGAAATATCTTCAATGGAGAAGGTGGTGAAGGTGGAAATCGAATTGGGATAGACCATCTCGCCGCAGATCAGTGGATTGGCCCCAATAGTGAAAGGAGCCACAATGGCAGGCGTTGACGCCCAGCGGATGAGGGTAGTGTCGCGTCCCGCCCCCTTGAGAAGGGTGCGTCTGGGGAGAAAGATCCGGTTATGGACCACATGGGTTCCAGCCGGGACCTGAAGCACACCACCGCCATTCGCCTTCAGTTTGGCGATGGCCGCTGCGAACCGTTCATCCGCGTTGGCGCCCGGTTGCTCGTTGAGCTTGTAGACTGTGGTCGGCCATGCTTCAAAAGCCCGGACCGTAACGGTCTCGATCGGCACATGGCTGAAGTTGGAAAAACGCACCCAACCCGAAGGA
>JAFGAQ010000096.1 GCA_016933595.1 Opitutales bacterium
CCGGCCATGATCCACCATGCCGCGCAGGGAGTCCGGGGTGATCTCAAGATGAAACTGCAGACCAATCACATGGTTCCCGAACTGAAAGGCCTGGTTCTCACAAGCCTGGCTTGCGGCCAACCTTATCGAACCTGCCGGCATGTCAAAGGTTTCGCCATGCCAGTGGAAGACTTCCAGGGAATCCGGAAACCGGAAAGCATTGGCCTGCTCGGAAACAACGCCATGGACGGGAAACCATCCAATCTCGGGCCAGGCATTCCTGCGGACATTGGATCCCAGAACCCGCGCAATCAATTGAGCACCGAGACATACTCCCAGAACCGGTTTCCCTGCATCAATGCAATCCTGTATCAGTTCCATCTCAGCGCGCATCCACGGGAACACGCCCAGATCGTTCACGCTCATCGACCCACCCATCACGATCAACCCATCAACGGCTGACACATCGGGGACCGGACCGGACTTGTAAAGGTGGCTCACCACCACTGAATCGCCGGATTGCTCGAGCAGTCCTTCAATACAGCCAGGACCTTCATAGGAAACATGTTGCAGGATGTGAACGCGCATGGGCTTGTGATCCGGGATACCCAATCCGGAAATCCCACCGGGTCAACCGCCGATACCACCATTTTCCAACCGGTTCATCGAAACGTTGACTCCATCGGAATAGTCCGCCGACTACCGGCTACACCCGGAACGATCCCAAATCAGGGGCTTTCCAGCCACCGACCTCCCCGGATCCGGCCATATCATGACGACCCGTTTTTGTATCATGCATCATCATCCAACGACGCGTGCAATGGGATATCATCTATTGATTTGCACTTATCCGCACTTTTGTTTGAAGTAATTCAATCACGCAATGTTGGCAAAAACACATTCGGCCTCTCTTCTTGGTGTTGAAGCGCTCCCGGTTCAAGTTGAAGTGAACACCGGTCTCGAAGGAGATCCGAGGGTCTGCATTGTGGGACTTCCGGACGCCTCGGTTCGCGAATCGCAGGATCGCGTGCACTCCGCGCTCATCAACAGCGGACACTCCACTCCGCACACCCGGGCGACGGTTAACCTAGCACCGGGAGACCTTCGCAAAGAGGGCCCCAGCTTTGACCTTCCCATTGCACTCGGCCTGCTGGCGGCAACCGGGCAGATGCGCGCCGAACCCCTCGCGGACTACCTGATCGCGGGAGAGCTGGCGCTATCCGGGGAAACCCGACCCGTAAAGGGCGGGCTCCCGATCGCACTGCTTGCCCGGACCCTTTCCGTAAGAGGCGTTCTGCTTCCGCCAAAGTCGGCAGTTGAAGCCGCATTGGTGGATTCCGTCCCGATTTATCCGGTCTCCAGCCTGGCGGAGGCGCGCTCCTTTCTGGAAGGCGATACATCCATTCTGCCCATTGACTCCGCAGCCACCCTCGATTCCTTGCGCAAGAAAGAACTCCACAGCGGGGATTTTTCTGACATCAAGGGTCAGCACACCACCCGGCGTGCAGTGGAAATCGCGGTCGCGGGCGGACACAACCTTCTCATGATCGGACCGCCCGGGTCCGGCAAATCAATGATCGCTAAACGGATACCGACCATCATGCCGGATCCGACTCTCGATGAATACCTCGAAATCCTGAGTATCCATTCAGCCGCCGGGATCTCGCTCGGAAACGACTCCCTTCGCATGGCACGGCCCTTTCGCGCGCCTCACCACACCATCAGCGACATCGGCCTACTCGGCGGCGGCGCGATTCCCGGGCCCGGCGAGATATCCCTCGCTCATCATGGGGTGCTGTTTCTCGACGAGCTGCCTGAGTTTAAACGCTCCACCCTTGAGGTCCTGCGCCAACCACTTGAAGACAGACAAGTCACGATTTCGAGGAGTCGTGGAAAAATCACGCTGCCCTGCTCGTTCATGCTGGTCGCGGCCATGAACCCGACCCCCTGCGGCTACGACGGCAAATCCGGAAACTCCATGCGCTCGACCCCGGCCCAGATCCAGCGCTATCGATCGCGGATCAGTGGGCCACTTCTCGACCGCATCGACCTCCATGTGGACGTCCCCGCGCTCGGGGTATCCGAGCTGCGCAATCAGACTGAAGGTGAATCATCTGCCACGATGCGGCAACGCATTGAAAACGCACGGGGCATCCAAAACGTTCGTTTCAAAGGCACCTCCATTCACTCCAATGCGGGCATGCAAACCCGCGACATCCGCAAACACTGCCGGATTCAGGAACGCGACGGTATCATGCTCGAACAATCCATGGAACAGCTTCACCTGTCAGCCCGCGCCTATGACCGCATCCTGAAAGTCGCACGGACCATCGCGGATCTGGAGCAATCCCCCGACATTCTTTCCGATCACCTCTTCGAGGCCATCCAATTCCGAAGCCTCGACCGGCAGATTTTTGCCTGACAGGAACAGTCAAGGAACGCTTCCAAAAGAATCCCCCGGGCACCCTGTGCAAGGGGCATATCCCCGCACAAGGCAACCCGGGGGTCACCCGTTCGTTTGTGCTGTCAACTGATCAACTCAGAAGACATACCGCATCCCCAGTGCAAACGTCCGGCTAAAGAAGTAATTGCCGAAGTTATGGGTCTTCGAGAACTCGTAGTAGCTATGATTCATGTCGTCGGTTAGATTGGTGGCATCAAAGGTGATCACCAGATCTTTGGTCACATTGTAACTCAACTGCAGGTCCATGCTGCGTTCAGCTTGACGGTAGATCCCCAACGGATTCGCGAACAGGGCCGCTTCGTTGTTGTTCAGGAAGTCATCTCTCCAAACATAGGAAAGACGGGCCGAGAACTTACTCTTTTCATAGGCAAGCACAACCGAATAGGAACTGTCGGACACCGCGAAAAAGGGTGACTTCTGATAACCCACCACTTCGCCCACATCATTGGTGATTGGATTGGATTGTTCCGAATCCAACATGGTGTAGCTGGCCTGAATCCCGAATCCTTCAAGGAAATCCGGAAGATTGGTCGGGAAGTAGACCACTCCGAATTCAAAACCGGACAATTCTCCGTCGGTCGCGTTGTCCGGGCGGGTCAGGATGTAGTCGTATCCTTCATAGTTCACACGGCTGCGGAAGGGAACAACCAGACCATCAATTTCGCGCCTGAAGGCGGTACCATATACCGCTCCGTTGTCATCGAAGTAGTACTCAAGCGAGAAGTCATAGTTGGTTGACTCTGTCGGATCGAGACCCGGATTTCCGCCTGTTGCGGTTCCGTACCCGATGTTCGTCACATCTTCCACATAAGTGATCGCGGCATTGAGATCCACGAAGGCTGGCCGCCGGATCGTCTGGCTGTAGCTGAAACGGGCCATCAGGTTTTCCATCAGGTTGTAACGGACCGTGAAACTCGGTAGAACCTTCGACTTAGAAGAATCCCCCGTGCTTTCCTCAAGGGTATCCAAATCCCGGAAGAGCATATCGCTCTCCATCTTGACAAAACGGGCGCCCAGCTGACCGGACAATTTGCGACCGGCAATCTGGGATGCAAAATCCGCCTGCGCATACGCCGCAATCGTCTTTTCGTTGATACTAAAGCTTTCGGTCAGGTTCAGATCCGCATCCAGATCAAGCCCCGCTCCAATCGCGTTGTTGTAGATCGTACGCACTTCATCCGCGTGACTTGCGATATAATTGCCATCCGCCACAACCCAGGTTTCCGGAATGTCCGCCCTGTCGTCGAAGAATCCGGTCGTATAGTATTGCAACTCCGGGAAGTTGGAAAGTGGCTGTCCAAGACCTCCGGTATCTGCCGTGCGCTGTGATTCCGAAGCATCGCGGTCATCATAGCGGAAACCAAAGGTAACCTTCTCGATGAATTCCAGGTCAGGAATATAGTCTGCGTCAGCTGTGAATGAGATCGCGTTCCCCTTGTTGCGGTTCCCGTTATCATACAGTTGAGCGATATTCCACTGGGCAGGATCGGTTGTCGGATTGGTTCCCCCGAAACTGAATGCCGGCACGCCGTCGTCCACGTTGAAATCAACGTCGATGGACTCGTATACGCGATCCGTGCGCATCGCGAAGAAGTCGGTTTCGAATTCACTATCCTGATAGACGAGATCCGCCTTGAGGGTGAGCTTATCGGTCAACTCCCACTTACCGGAAAGCCCATAGAGGATACTATCGGTGGAAGACTCGGTCTGGTCGCCACTGTTGAATCCATAAACCGCTCCGACATCGCGACGGGCCTTCACGATATTGGTGCCCTCGAACAAGTCGACATTGGCTCCCGGATTGTCGCCCAAACTGCCCCACCAATCCACAAAGGAGAAGAGCAATGAATTGAACGACTTATTGCGGTATCCGTTGTAAAACACTTCAAAGGTGTATTCCGCATTGCCGGATTTCGGCGCATACTGCAGGGACAGGTTGGCTGCCGGACGCTCACGCTTCCCGGTGAAATCCGATTGGAAGATCGCATCCCGGGACAACACATACTCGGTGGGAACTCCGTTGATGTTCAGCGTAGATCCCGCATCATACGGCAAACCGGACTCAAGCCCTGCCTGCCAAATTGGATTCTCGGCTACCCGTCCATCGGTCAGGAAAATGCGTTCGTAGGGCGTCCAACCCGGTGCCGGATTGGCGGTCATGAAAGGAACCATGGCCCCCGGAGTCACGCTCTGATCCCGATAATGGGTCGTCGCATACGACAGATTGACCAAGGCACCGAATTTTCCGTAATCGGTGTCCCATGTATTGCTGACCATTGCGCTCAAGGTCGGATCCCATTCATCGGATTGCTCCTGATAGATTGTTCGTGCCGCCAACACCGTCTTCGCACCATCATAATAGAAGGGGCGTTGGGTCTGTATGTTGATCACGCCGGCAATACCGGATTCAATCATCGATGAAGAACGGGTCTTGTATACGTCCACCCGGTTCAACAAACTGGCGGGGATGTCGGCCAACGCCAATGCCCGACCGGATGCAGTGAAAATGTCGCGTCCATTTACGGTGGTAGTGACATCCGTCATTCCGCGAATGGTCACGGTCGACACTTCACCACCCCCGCGGTCCGTTGTCTGAATACCAGAGACACGCTGCAAGGCCTCCACCACATTGTTGTCGGGAAACTTGCCAATGTCCTCGGCGACGATCACATCGACCATCTGATAAGAATCCTTCTTGTAGTCGACGCCAAGCAGAAGGCTCTCCTTAATACCGGAAGCGACATAGTAGGTATCGAGTTGAAAAACTTCATCGGCTTCCGCATCTTCGACTTGTGCATGCAAAGCCACTCCGCCGATCGCGGTGGCGAAAACAGCTGGCATGACAAATCCAATCCCCTTGATCCAGGGATGCTTGTTGGTGCTAGTTGGGGTGTGTAGTCTTGATCTCATTGTGAACAATCCAGGTTTATAGGGTAAGGGCCACATGCATGGATCCGGTATCGATCTTCTCAAAACCAAAACAATGCAGTAAACCTTCTGTTTAGGCATGCGCAGGAGTTGGAAAAAATCCGCCAAAAATGTTTCATATCGGAGCAAAATCCGCCGAATCCGCGTACCGGCAAAGGGATTTCATACCTTATCGGAATGGAGCCTTCCATTGATTCGGAAATATTGAGCTATGAACCCTCACTCCTCCTCCCCTAGGGTGAGCGGCCAGGTCCACTGAATACGACGCAAAAGCAACCGTGCGCGACCGGCCGGATCCTCGGTATCGTAACCATGGTAAACAAGGTAGTCTCCATCTCCAAAGGAAGATACACCGTTGTGCCCGACCGCATGCCACCGGCTATCTCCGGAGAGCAGCATGTCCCCGCCCCCTTCCAGCATTGGCCGGTCTTCCGAATCAACATAGGGCCCTTTGACGTTTCGGGAACGCCCTACAATCATCTTGTAGGTACTCTCCGCGCCACGGCAACACAGGTCAATCGACGCGAAAAGGTAATAGTACCCATCGTGCCGGTGAATGAACGGTGCCTCAATCGCCCTTTCGCCAGGGCCATCGGCGATGCCTCCGCTTTCCGATCCCTCCG
This sequence comes from Opitutales bacterium, assembly GCA_016933595.1. Lineage (GTDB taxonomy): Bacteria > Verrucomicrobiota > Verrucomicrobiia > Opitutales > JAFGAQ01 > JAFGAQ01. Next base: position 5,995 of record JAFGAQ010000096.1, read on the forward strand.
GATCTGTGGATGAACGCGCAGCAATGCAAGTCAGCTCCCTCCAATCTTCCGCCAGACCGCTGAGGTCATCTTTCATTTCTGCGATGAACAGACCGCCCCAAAACGATCCGAAGGACATGAACACTTTGCCGTTGTCGTCGACCACAATATTTGGATCGATCGCGTTCCAATTCGTTATACCCGGGAAGGACTGCAGCACAATGCCATGATCGTCCCATTGGTAATCCGGCGAGTCAGGGTCAAGGGTCCGGTTCGTCGCGTGCCCGATGCAAGATGTGTTTTTCCCAAACGCCGACACAGAATAGAAGAGATGGTAGATCCCATCGTGAAATGAAATATCCGGTGCCCATATGTGCCCCGTGAACCCTTTCACAGTTGCATGCATCCATTCCGGGAGAATCGGAAACACCGGATCAATCGTATCCCAATGCACCCGGTCGGATGAACGCCATGACGTTATACCGGGACCGGTATGAAACATATAGTAAACTCCATTCTGCCCGATGATCACTGGATCGTGCACAATAGGCCGTACCACGCCCTTGGCCCCTTCAGGATAAGGAACATCCTGAGCATAGCCTAAGAGGCCAACCAAGATTCCCGCGCAACAACCAATCATTTTGTGCCAATTCATAAATCAAGTCTATCGGGGTTCACGCTTCGGAAGGGCGCCCGAAATCAGGGAAGCCATCTTCGCTCCATTGCACTCGCTTCACAAATGTATGCCGGTTCGGGTCCCACAGCGGGTCTCCAACGATTTCCGTATAAGTCCGGGCATGATACACGAGCACATCCTCCTGCCCGTCTTCAGAACGGGTGAAACTGTTGTGCCCGGGTCCATAGACCCGATGCTCAGGACAACTCCGAAAAACAGGCTCCCGGCTCTTGGACCAGGATTCCGGATCGAGCAGATTTGCGTTTGCGTCTGCCCAGAGCAGGCCAACCGCGTAGTTCTCATCTGTGGCACTCGCCGAATAGGTGATAAAAATGCGCGCCCCATGACGCAGAATTCCGGGCCCCTCATTCACAGAGAACCCCCTTGTCTCCCAATTGTATTCCGGTTTAGACAGCATCACCGGTGCGGTCTCCAAGTTGAGCGGATCCTTCATCCGGGCAAGATAAAGGTTGGAGTTTCCCTCGATGTCCGGATGCTTCTGTGCCCAGAGGTAGTATAGCGCATCACCCTGACGGAATACCGTAGCATCGAGGCAAAACGTATCGAGTCCGCTATCAATCCGCACCGGGCCTTCCCATTTTCCAGCCATCGGGTCCTTGTCCCGGCAGGCAATCGCATACATGCGGTGCTGAAAGAGCCCATCCTTTATTTCCCGGGTATGAGACGCCGCGAAATAGATATACCAACAACCATCAAGGTGGTGGACCTCCGGAGCCCAGATCAGTTCCGACCAAGGGCCCGCATCCGGCTTTTTCCAAATGATGCGCGCTTCCGCTTCCACCAGTCCGGAGATGGTTTCCGCCCGGCGCAATTCAATACCATCGTAGAGAGGAATCGATGCGGTGAAGTAGTAGCTCCCGTCTGTGTGTTTCCAGATGAAGGGATCCGCCCGCTGTTCAATGAGGGGTTTGAGGAGAGGTTTCGTCATGCTTCGTCAGTGGTTTGGATGTGAAGCTCGGCCTTGATCTCGTCGTAGTATTGATCCGTTATCCGGTAACGGAACATCAGACCGCCCATGATCGCATGAAACACCCCGGGAATCAGCGTCAACAACAGTCCGATTCCAAGTATCGCAAATCCGGTTTGGGTTTGATCCGGAAGGTATCCGAAGTAATCGAGCAACCATCCCAACATCGCTCCCGCGATTCCCATTCCCGCCTTTTGGGCAAACGAAATGCATCCGAAGGCCATCCCTGCTACGCGTTTGCCCGTCTTCATCTGCCCATAGTCAACCGCCTCAGCAATTGCGGACCAAAATACCGGTGCATGCAGGTCCACCACAAAAGACAGGATGAAATACAGCACAAAGGCGGGAACCACCATGCCCGGCTTCACCACCAGAAACATCAGGCAACTGATCACGCCGACCAGCAATTGAGTCCAACGGAAGAGTTTCACCTTACAGTAGTATTTGGTGATCCAGGTCGATGCCACCATCGACAGGATCGCGGCCGTCACCCCGGTGCCCAAAAACGCCGATTGCATCGATGCATCCCCGTGCAGGTAATACTTCGCATAGTAGAGCGCCACTGATCCCCGGATCACATAGCCTATCGTGCCAACGAGACAAACCAGGAACAGGACCACCCATTGATCATTTCTGAAGAGCAGGCGCAACTGCTGTGTGACCGGCTTGCGGTCAATCTGGTGCTCGATCCGCTCGCGGGTTGTGAAAAAGCAGAACAAAAAGAGCAGTGTCCCCGCGAACGCCATCAGCCCCATCGACAACTGATAACCGCGGGC
>JAFGAQ010000097.1 GCA_016933595.1 Opitutales bacterium
AACCCCGGGCGTCGGCTGGCGACCGTAGAAGCGTTGCCTTGTGGTGATAAGAATTCCTGCTCGACAGGAACTCCTGGATTGGTGTCCAGCAGAGTCGATGAACAATATGGAAATGTATTCCCATCAGTGTCTATCGGGTGGGTCAGTGGTTGAAAACAGTTTCATTTTTTTCGTGGTGTTCGTAACTTTCGTGGTGAACCCTCTTCTTCCTCAACAACCTTGTGGAGAGACCGTAAGGCCGAACCAATCGTGGCGGGCGAAGCCTATTCGACGACGCTCATGATCAAAACCATCCAGCGGGCAACGCGAGCGATGTTGAATCCTCTTTCTTTCACAACGTTCACCTGTGGGGCTTACTAAGATCCGCTTCGGCGGACGACGATGCCCTTCGCAAGCTTCGGGCAGCAGGTTTGAAGAAGAAGAGATTTTCACGCCCGTTTGACGCTGCATGCAGCGTCTGCACTTATGACGCAAAGCCGCCAAGGAAGAGTGACAGATTCCCGATTTCCATCTTCCGTCTTGGCGATACGGACGCGCTTTTCATTCAGGTCGATAGATCCTTTTCCCTTTCGTGGGATTTCGCTTGTGCTGAAAAGGAGTTTTTGTGCGGTAGATGATGCGGATGGAAGATCTACTCGCGCAGAGGTGCCACGACGCAGAGGGAAGAGCGGCTCGGTGGGGACGCCTCGCCCTACCGGGTTCGGGGAATTCCAGATTTCGTGGCAACCCGTTCCCGTGAGATAGGCTGTTGTGGGTAGGGATGAGCGTCCCCGCTCATCCGCAACCGATTGAACGGCTGGTGGGGTTGTGGCAATTAGAGGATGGCTGAAGCCATTCCATCCGGAATAGGGTTTATGGAAGGGATGGCATGTTCCGTCTTTGAGAAAGAGTCGGCTCGGTGGGGGCCCCTCGCCCAACCTTGTAGAGCCGTTTCCAACGTGTGCGTTGGCTTGGGATGTATCAGGCGTCTTTCAATCGGGATTCGATGAAGCTTCTCAATTCCGATGGATTCGACCCCATCGTGAAACGGGTATCCTGAATGGTCTTGAGTTTTTCGAGGGTGGGGTGGGTTACCTCAACCCCGATTGCCTGATGGATGGCCATCGGGAACTTCGCCGGGTGGGCGGTGGACATCACCAAAGTGGGTCGGCTGGCGTGGATCCCATGGAATCCGCAGGCGGTGTGGGGATCGACGACGTAACCGGTTTCGCTGTGAACGCTGCGAATGGTCGCGAGAATATCGGCATCGGAAGCGCGTGATGCGGAGAAACGGGAGCGGTCGAGTCCCTCCAGGTCAACGGTTCCGGTGTTCCGGAAGGTCTTCATGGTTTCGGTGAGGCGGACCGGATCGCCATTCAATTGATAGTAGAGGAAGCGCTCGAAATTGGACGCAACCTGAATGTCCATGGAGGGAGCAAGACTGGGATCGACGGCGCCGACACGGTATTCGCCTGTCTCAAAGAGGCGGAAAAGAATGTCATTCTGGTTGGTCGCGATCCGGAAATGGGGAATGGGCAGGCCCATGCCGGTGAGCATCCAACCGGCCAGGATGTTTCCAAAGTTTCCGGTGGGAACCACAACCTCCAGATCTTTCCGGGCGGAAGCCGGCAGACGGAACCAGGCATGGATGTAGTAGACGCATTGGGCTAGCACCCTTGCGAGATTGATCGAGTTGATCGCCGATAGATGATAGCGTTCCTTGAACTCGAGGTCACCGAAGAGGTCCTTGACCCATCGCTGGGCGTCGTCGAATGATCCATCGATCGCAATCGGGAACACGCTGGATGAACCGGTGCAGGTCATTTGGCGTTCCTGCAGCGGAGCAACCTTGCCATCGGGATAGAGGATGAAGATCCGGATTCCCGGAAGGCCCATCAAGCCATGGATTGCCGCTGCGCCGGTGTCGCCGGATGTTGCTCCGAGAACCGTGATGGGAACCCCGGTACGCTCGATTTGAAGCGCATAGAGACGCCCGAGCAGTTGAAGCGCAAAGTCCTTAAATGCCAAGGTTGGTCCATGGAACAGCTCGCAGGTCCAGAGGTTGGGCTTGAGTTGCCGGACAGGCGCGATGTCGGGGTGGTCAAAGGTGGAATAGGCTCCATCCACACACGCGCGCAGGGATGCTTCTGGAATGTCATCCGCAAAGAGTTTCAGAAATGAGAAGCACAGATCCGGATAGGAGAGGGTCTCCCATTCCTTGAGGAAGGGAGTGATGTCCGGCAA
>JAFGAQ010000098.1 GCA_016933595.1 Opitutales bacterium
CTTGAACTGAATTCCGATGAACTCAAGAGTCAGATCGACCCGCAATGCAGCGATGCGGTCGAGCTTTGGTTTGAGCTTGTCTGGAGGGGTTTGGCCAGCGTAGACAAGGGCCCTGAGTTCGTGTTCGAGCCTGCGGATTTCTTCTGCCTTGAGTCTGAGTATGGGCACAATGGGAGAACGATGGACTTCGCCGAGCCAGGCGTTTTGCTCTTTGGTGATGTGTAGTCTATCGGTGTTGCCCTCAAAGAAGTGGGCCACACATGGTAGGTTTTGCGGCAGAAGAATGTAGTCGTGAGGTTTTAGTACCTCTTCTTCGACGGCAGTGGCAGAATCGCTTTTCACCACTTTTACGGGTGTTGCTTCGAGCAAGAACGACCCGGAAAGCAAGCAGGCGATGATAATGGTCTTAAGTGTCGTGTGTATCATTATGGATATTTTCTGTTGTTATGGTTCTGAGAATGGATGAGATGCCCGTCGTTCAGGATGGAGTCATGTGATTTCAGGCGGAGATGAGGTAGTGGTGCATCAGAGGGACAGGGACGCCCCCAATACAAAGCTGGCTTCCTGTCCAGGTTGATAGGTCGAGACCTCGTTAATGCCCAAAGTTGGTGGCGCGGGGTCAGATACCACATCCCTTATGAGGAAGCTGCTAGCATAAGATTCGTTTGTGATGTTCCTCCCTTCCACAAACACACTCCATGCGTCTCGTTGCCATGCCAATCGCAGCCCGATCACATGATAGGATGGACTGTAGACAGTGTTCTGATGGTCCGTTGGAGTGGCCTCAGGCACCCATTCGACATTCATGCCGAGGCTCAATCCGGAAGGGTGTCGATAGGATAGAGAGGTGAATACATAGTGCTCAGGAGCTCCGGCAATCCGCATGTCCTGATATAGGCCTTTCTGAAAGTGGAAATCACTGTAGTTGTAAGCGGCATCCATTACAATGCGGTCTCCGTCGTCAGAAAGGATGTTTTGGAACAGTGTGGCGGATAGTCCGAATTCCAACCCTTGGTGAATGGTGGGATCTGATGAGTTGCGGGTCATCCCAGCTACTCCGACCAGATCGGTTGTAGTGAGGATCTCGTCTTCGACCCATGAGCGGTAAATGCTAAGGTTCCAGGAGATGCGTTCGTGGTTTGCCCGCGTTCCAACTTCGATGGTGGTGGCTTTCTGCGCATCGAGCTTTACCGACCTCACCTGAGTGGGTCCGGAGTTAGGAGTAGCACCTTCCGTTACCAGTAGTTCGTCAAATGTAGGGGGTTCAAAGCTGCGACTGACATTTGCATAGAGTTGGTCTTTCGTGTTGAGGTAGTAAACGAATCCTGCTTTGGGATTGAAGCCGGTGTAGTCGACGTCGAGGGAAGAGTCAGCAGCACTGAAGGAGGCGTATTTTTGTTGAACCGCATTCCACGAGGGACGATCCATCGGGGTCTCGAACACATCTTCGTTGTTCCGGGTATTTCGGCTGAGTTGGAAACTCAGAATCCCGGTCAGTCTTTCGGAAATCTGGTATGCATCTTCCATGTAAAGCACCATGTTGAATGCCATGAGATCATTTTCCGCGTAGGTCTTGCCAATCTCGCCTGAAACGTTAGCGGAATAACTTCGATCAGTGGTCCCACGGGTGATGCGGACTCCTCCCAGCAGCGTATGGTTTTCGGTATGGGTGGAGATTTCAGCGTTGAGCCCATAGTCGTGGTACGCATCGTCTTGTGCTCCGGCTGTGACCGGGAAGAGGAAGAGATCGTCAACGGTCTGGTAGTATGCGCTTGCGGATATGCGGCTGTCTTCTCCCAAACGATAGATCGATTTGTCTGCGACCCGGAATGATCGGGTGGATCTGCGGGGGAGGTCCCGAACCACGTTTGGTCCGATACTGTGGGGAGGATTCAGGCCCTTTCCAATTTGAATAGGGTCCGATTTGAGCTGAGCCCATGTAAGTGGTCCGGGAACATCGAAGTCGGCTTCCGTCCAAGTAATGTAGAGACCGTTCTGCCAGTTGTTGTTGATTTTCCAGAGAAGATTGGTCTGCGCGTTGAAGCGGGAGCTGGTGTTGTGCTCCCTGAATCCATCGGATTCGTTATAGGAAACGAACGTATAGGTATCCGTGTTGGCTGTTCGCGAACCGTATCCCATGCTTCCGGCTAGGTATCCGAAACTACCGGCTTCAGTGGATAGTTCTAATCCTCCAATCTCAACTCCTTTGCGCGATACCACGTTAATGGCACCTCCCAATGTCGCAGATCCGTATTGCAGCGCGTTTGAACCACGGAAGACTTCGATGAAGCGTGCCTGCCGGATGTCGACCAATGAGATGGCAAAGGAGCCATCGGCGAAATTGAGGGGAATCCCGTCCTGAAGAAACTCAACGCCACGTCGTTGGGGGTTGCTTTGAATCCCGGATCCGCGAATGAAGATGCGTGGTTGGTCGTTGGATCCGAAAAAGTCCTGTATAATCACACCGGGTTCCGATTCCAGGGCATCCTTCAACGTTAAGGTTCTGCGGAGTCCGATATCATTCAGTAGCGCGAGGTTACTCCCACCTGCGATGTTCGAGTGTTTGGCCAAGGCATCCTGCATAGCGTCGCCAAGAATGGTGGTTTCGGTGCGCACAAGGTAAGGCTTGAGTTCGTAGACCTCTACTTGAACGCCATCATCTGGCAAAGGATGGTTTTGTGTGGAAGAAGCTTCTCCGGGTGCACCCCACTGTGAAAAGAATAAGGCGGTGATGAATACGGAAGACCCCAAACGGCAAATGTGACTCAGTCTCATGGTCCCAAGTATACGAAATCCCTGTTTGAGTGTTCCACTCCGAGCGGGAGAATTACAGCTCCGAGAAGGACAAATATGGGTGTTGGAATGGAGTCTTGGAGATCAATGTCGGTGGTTTTTGCGTGGGCAAAACGTATGTGGCCCGAAGGGCTTATCGCGAAGCGATGCAGGAATAGAACCCTAAACAATGTTTGCCATGTGGGTAAAATGGGAAAGTGCGGGCAAGATGCTACTACTATTCTGGATGGATCATCATCGCGGATAACGATGCCCCTCAACGCGCTTGGGAGTGTTGAACCAAGGTATTGGGCGACTATCAGGAGCGGGTGAGCATGAGGACGAGGGAGCCGAACAGGACAAGAGACCCCATGTGGTATAGAAACAGCAAAAAGCCGACGCGGAATCCGTAAAGTCCGAAGTAGTAGCCGGGTGCTTCTTTGATGAAAAATACAGGGCGGCTGGCGATAGCGCAGAAGAGACAGAGTCTGAAAGCTTCGAGATCAGAGAAGCGACCTTCGGCAGCCGCTTGTCCCACCATCCCCAGTCCGGCGTAGAAGTGGGCAAACCATGCAGCCAGAATACGGAGCGTGTCAGCAGGCATCCCAAACCAGGCTGGATCAATCGGAAGCGCTTCGAATACCTGTCTGGAATCGAGCCAATAGATGACAAGACTGGATGCAAATGCGAGAGGTATGGCTCTTCGGCATAGTATCCAGGTCGTCAGTAATGCGGATTTCCACGCAGGGACTGAAACAGCGGACCCCATTGTCAGAGGCACTTCATCCGTCAAGGTAGTGTTATCATTTCTGCCATCGTTTTCCCGTCCGCTGCGGTAAACCGGAAGGAGGTGGGAAAGGAGTCCGGCACTCAGGCTTTTAAAAAAGCCGTGGATTAGCATGAACCCGACATAGGCGAATGCGGTTTTTGTCGGTAGGAGAGAGAATGCGGCTGGAATCGTATAGGTGACGATGATGCGCACATTGGGGCCGATAGAATTGTAAACGGAGGCGAGGATAATACCGGTGGTTGTCAGAATCCCTTTTCTGTGGAGATCGATCAGTATCCCGCTTCCGGCGTGGGCGGATCCAAGAGAAGCGAAGAAGGCTTCACCGATTTGTTTGTCAAAGCTGGTGAAACGGACCACAGCAAGGGCATACTTGTCGAGGAATCTGAGCCATCCTGCATCCCGCATGAACTGCACAAGAAAGATGCTGGGCACGGTGAGCTTCAACATGCGAACCACAATCGCGAAACTGCGCTCAATAATGGACCAATCCACGTTCACAATTGGTCCTCCACTAGCCCTTCAGTATCCAGCAGGATCTGTCTGAGTTGTTCTTTGATCATATCCGTTGGCTGTTTCCAAAGATTCCGCTCCATTGCTTCAAGCAGACGTTCAGATATGTCCTTCAAAGCCCAAGGGTTATGTTTCTCAAAGAAAGCCCGGTTCGCCGGATCCAAGAGATAGGAATGGGTGATCCCCTCGTAGATAAAGTCCGGAACGGAGTCGGTAGTCGCCGAGAAGGCGAACACGTAGTCCACGGTTGCGGCCATTTCAAAAGCCCCTTTGTAACCATGACGTTGAACACCCCGAATCCATTTGGGATTGATGACGCGGGAGTGATACACTTTGAGAATCTCCTCCTGAAGGGTTTTGATTCGTGGGTTATCCGGGCGCGAGTGATCTCCGAAGTAGATGGTTTTTGCTTTACCAGACAAAGCCCGTGCGGCGTTTGCCATGCCTCCCTGGAACTGGTAATAGTCGTCGGAGTCGAGGATATCGTGTTCGCGATTGTCCTGGTTCTGGAGAATGATTTGGGTCTGGATGAGCCGACGGGATAGCACATCGGGAACCACATGGCAGTCCCTGTGGCTTGAGTAGGCGTAACAACTCCAGTTGAGGTAAGCTTGTGCAAGATCCTCACGTGTTTCCCAGTTGCGGTTCGATATAAGTTCCTGCAGTCCAGCTCCATACGCTCCAGGTTTGGAGCCGAAGACACGAAAATGGGCCCTTTGGAGTGCCTGCTCGGGTGAGAACCCTTGCTTCTGCCAGTGGGATTGCTCGTCGAGGAAACTCTTCCGGAGCGGGTTGTCGTCGAGCTCTTCATCTGCTTCTCCCATTACTTTCTCCACTGCGGCTTGGAACAGAGAGATTTGGTCGGGGAATGCATCACGGAAGAAGCCCGATATGCGAAGCGTAACATCTACTCTTGGGCGTCCAAGTTCGAGAATCGACAGCACTTCAAAATCCACAATGCGTTGGTTGATGCCTTGCCAGACCGGGCGAACCCCCATGAGGGCGAATGCTTGTGCGAGGTCATCTCCTCCGGTGCGCATCGTTGACGTTCCCCACACGGTGAGCCCGATGTGATGCGGGTATTCTCCGTTTTCCTGAATGTAGCGTTGGACTACCCGTTCGGCACTTCTTTTCCCGATTTCCCACGCGGTTTTGGTGGGGATTGCTCTGAGATCGACCGAGTAGAAATTGCGCCCGGTGGGCAATACATCGAGGCGTCCGCGGGTGGGGGCCCCGGATGGACCTGATTCCACAAACCTTCCATCGAGGGCTCGTAGCAACGCGGTGACTTCGTTTTTGCAGGCCCTCAGATTCGGCAGTGTATGCGTCTCCATGTATTCAAGGACGGATGCCGTCTTCGGATACTGCTGTGTAGGAAATATTCCTTGGAGCATTGCCTCGACCATTTGAGCTGCGAGAGTTTCAAGATGAGCTATGGCATCTCCGTGGTTGTGGATGCCGGGATATAATGGATCGTGGAAGGCGGTATCAAAATCGGACTGCAAGGGGTCAAGAACCCAACCGATGTCCTTTGCCAACGCTTGGGTTAGTCCAGGCAGGTTTCCCGAAGGCATGCGGTGTAGTGCCACGAGCGTGTCGATGATTGATTGGCCCTGTGGCACTTGTCCGAGGATATGCAACCCATCGCGGATCTGTGCTTCCTTTATCTCGCACAGGTAGGTGTCCATCGACACCAGCACTTCCTCGATGGGCTTTGTCTCCATTTTGGCGTTGGGCGCAAGGTGGTTTGCGATGGTGAGGTCGCGGATGTGTTGCTGTAGGAGGTCCTTGCGTTCCGGGTCAAGGTCGGCGCACTCGTAGTATTCGTCTATTGCTTGTTCAAGTTCTATGAGCGGTCCATATAGCTCCGCCCTTGTCATTGGAGGAATGAGGTGGTCGATGATTAATGCATGGGTGCGGCGCTTCGCTTGAGTTCCCTCGCCAGGATCGTTGACGATGAAGGGATAGAGGTGAGGAACCGGGGGAATGAGCATTGCCGGGAAACAGGACTTTTTGGAAAGTGCCAGGCTTTTTCCCGGTAACCACTCGAGGTTGCCGTGTTTTCCAATGTGAACAACAGCGTGTGCCTCGAATGTCATCTGGAGAAAGGCGTAGAATGCCAAATAGCCCCATGGGGGTGGTAGCTCCGGACAATGATAGGAGGCACTAAGATCAATATCGAATCCCCGCGAAGGCTGAATTGTGATCCAGATGTTTCCGGAAATGAAACCGGCCAGGCGCCATTGGCCTTTGAAAAAATGGGGATCATTGTCGAAAGGCCCCCATCTATCGGCAACTCTAGCGAGTAGGGCGGGATGCTGCTGATCAATCCATGCACAGAACTCGGAGTGGTCCATCACAACATCGATGGGCTTGATGCTAAGAGTATCGAGATCGTTGGTTACATTCCGGACGATGCGCTGCATAAGCTCATCCGAATCTTGGGGCGGGTTTTCTCCGCAATTGTAGCCGGCCGATCGAAGTGCCTTGATGATCTCCACCACGCTTGCAGGGGTGTCGAGGCCGACTCCGTTGGCGAGGCGCGCATCCTTATTTGGATAGTTTGGGAGAACAAGCGCAATGCGTCGCTGCGACGGTTGGATTTGGCTGAGCCGAACCCAAGCGGTCGTCAGCGATGCGATCCAATCAACCCCTTCGGAATGGGCTTCATAGTGGGTAAGGTCGCTGTCCGTTTCCTCGTCACGCTGGTATTCCGACTTGAATGAAAGTGGTGTTGTGATGATGCGACCATCGACTTCGGGAAGAGCCACATGCATCGCTATGTCCATCGGAGGCAATCCATGGTCTCCTGTTTCCCATGAGGCGTGTGTGCATGAACCGACTATTGCCTGCAGGATGGGGACATCGAGTTTCGCAAACCCAGACTGGACCGTTCCGGCGTGGATGGGCTTGGTACTGAAACTGGTTGTTTGAATGAGGGCTTTCAGTTCAATGGTTCCCTGTTCTGTAAGGGTATCAATGACTTCTTGAACCGATGCCTGATCGCGGAGGGTGGTGGCCAGCACACATCGGGTGTTTATCCCACGCCGATATAGAGCTTCCATAAGCGCCTCAAACGGCTGCATGTTATTGGCCAGGAAGTGGGCACGGTAAACAACCAGTCCTACGACCGGGGCAGATTCATGAGTTCTACCGACGAGCCCTTTGTGGAGTACAATATCCGGAATGCTTGTGTAAGGTTGGGAGAGTATCGGAATCGAAAGATAACCCGACATCAATTGCGCGAGAACTTGCGTCAGGTTCGATACTCCTCCGTGGTTAAACCCCTGCCATAGTCGTTGGTATGTGTCTGGGTCAATCTGCAAACTGCAGGCAAGTAATTCGGGCTCGGGTTCATTGTATCCCGGAACCCAAAGCAAGGGAATGGATCCACGCTCGCAGACATCCTGTATCCTTTCGACCAAATACGGGTAGTATCCCCTTCCCCCCAGGAGGCGCCCGATGACCAGTTTTGCGCGAGAGACAACGGCATCTACATAGTTGTCGATGGTCAGCTCTTGTTTCAGGGATCCGAGGTTCACAACCCGCAAGCTGGGAAAGGCTACAGGCAGGGAGGCGAAAGACAGTTTCAGTTCGCGGTAAGCCTGCACCAAGCAATTCAATTCGGTATCGCCGGACGATAGGAACACGATATCTCCTGGCCGTTGATCGATATCAATGACTCCTTCTTCTCCGGGATTCCAGCCTCCCGGAACCGTTCTTAATCGATGCATGTTGTTTTAATGAGCCAGGAAAAAAACCAAGACATATGAGGCCAGGATTTGTGACATCCGCGAACGGCGAGCGAATGATGCTGGTGATTGACCTCCCGCAATTGCTTTGTTTTGGAGATTAGTGTTGGTGGGGTGTGCCGTCCAATGCATCAGCAATGCCTTGCCCGATAACCACGACGTAAGACTGGCGAAGTTCATCCTTTTGCCAGAGCCGATCGTAGTAGGTTTCGAAACGGGACCCCACTCCTTGCAGGACCATGCGCATGGGTTTTCCGGGAACATCGAGAAATCCTTTGATGCGGAAAATTACATGGGACTCGGCGAGGGATCGAAGTGTATCGATGTAGGCACTTGGGTCTGATATAGGTCCAGGTTTCAGGGCGATCGAGTCGATGCCATCATCATGGTGGTGGTGATGACCGTGATCATGATTATCGTCGTGCTCGTGCTCCTTGTCATCATGTTCGTGATGGTGGTGGTCTTCCTCGTGACGGGAGCGACGATGCGCGAGGGCATTTTCAGCTTCAGATCGCAATCCAAGGGCCATTTCGGGTGCGAGTGCTCCGTTCGTGACCTCGGCGATTTGGATCTGTGGCCGTAGGCGTGCCCGGAGGCATGAAATGACATAAGCCTTTGATTCATTGTCCACGAGATCACACTTCGTTAACGCCACCAGATCCGCGCAGGCAAGTTGATCCTCAAAGAGTTCTTCGATGGACGACTCGTGATCGATGCTGTCGTCCGCCAAACGTTGGGCCTGAATGCGATCCCTGTCGCAGATTTCTCCAGTGGCGATACCGTCTGCATCGACTACTGTAATTACGGCATCCACTGTGATGAGCGGCTTCAGGTCAGGCCAGTTCACCGCCCGAAGTAATGGCTTCGGAAGGGCAAGGCCAGAGGTTTCGACGACAATGTGGTCAAATCCACGTTCGTCATTGAGGAGCTTTTTCATCGCAGGTAGAAACTCTTCCTGAACGGTGCAGCAAACACAGCCGTTCTTAAGCTCTATGAGCGAGCCTTCTTCACACCCGCAACAGGAGGCAATGAGGTTTCCGTCGATCCCGATTTCTCCAAATTCGTTGACGACGACGGCGATACGGCGGTCCGTGCATTGCGTTAGCAGGTGCATCAGGATGGTCGATTTGCCGCTGCCAAGGAATCCGGTGATGACTGTTACAGGTGTTTTCTGCATGAACGAGCA
>JAFGAQ010000099.1 GCA_016933595.1 Opitutales bacterium
GTTGAATTGCACTTGAGACCCAGTCGCTATGATCAAGATCTTTGCATTTCGCCTTTGTTCCAGTCCAGCCCCCTTGATCCGGGGTGCTTTGCTTGCTCCTTTGGCCATTCTCGCGATGAGCCGGGCGGGAGTCGCGGAGGATACCCTTCCGGAACTGGAAACCTACGTGGTGAGCGCTGCCGGATACGAGCAGCTCATTCAGCAGGCTCCCGCGAGTATCTCGCTCCTGAACCGTGAGGATATTCTGGAAAGCCGGGTGAACAGCCTTGCTGAAATGCTGGCGCAAGTGGAGGGGGTGGACATCGGGTCGATGGCTGGAAAAACCGGGGGCTTGAGTATCGGGATACGGGGGATGCCAAGTGACTACACTCTGATATTGATCGATGGTCGGCGTCAGAATCCGGCGGGCAATATCACCCCGAATGGTTTTGGTGAGACAAGCACCGGTTTCATGCCGCCTCCGTCGGCGATCGAGCGGGTTGAGGTGATCCGGGGCCCGATGTCCACTTTGTATGGTTCGGATGCTATGGGCGGGGTTGTGAATGTGATCACGCGCAAGGATGGAACGGAATGGAGCGGAGAGGTTACGGCAGGAGGGACGTTGCAGCAGGACCGTGATTTTGGGGACTCCGGGAGTGTGCATTGGTATGTATCCGGTCCTGCGGCTGGTAAAGCATTGGGGATCGCGTTGCGCGGAAGCGCCTTCCACCGGGCCGCATCGAATCTCGAGTTCAGGGATGATTCGGGGGAATGGGTGGAGGTCAGCCGCCGTGGACCGAGTCCGGTGCAAGCGGATATCTATACATTGGGAGGCCGGGTTTCGTGGAACTTGGCCGCAAGGCACGAACTGCGACTGGAGTTGGATGGGTTATGGCAGCAATACGACAATTCGGACGGGCAGTTGGGCACCTTGGGCGTGCGCGGATACGCGGAAACGATGGAGTTCAACCGGCAGCAGGAGTCGTTGGTTCATCTTTGGCGTAATGACGACTGGATTCTTGAGTCCGGAATCACCCGCAATAGTACCGTGACGGAGGGTAGGGTGATTCCATCGGGCACACCCGGCAAGGTTCCGGGAAGTCCACGGGATTTGGAAAACACGAACCGGATACTCGACACGAAGGTGCTGGTGTTGATGGACAAACACACGTTGAGCTTCGGTGGTCAGTTTTGGGATGCGGAGATGGTGGATGGGGTGGCGCTGGCACCTTATCAATTTGACCAGTGGGCGGTGTTTGCCGAGGATGAGTGGAGATGGGCTCCTTCGTTTGGGATGACAATCGGGGTGCGGCAGGATCAACACAGCAATTTTGGTTCCCATACCAGTCCGCGCGCCTACCTGGTATGGAATCCGGGTGCCCGCTGGACACTGAAAGGCGGGATTGCAAAAGGGTTCAAAGCTCCAAGGCTGGATCAGATTGCGGACGGGATAACCGGGTTCACCGGACAGGGGACCCGGCCCACGATTGGAACTCCCGGTCTGAAGCCGGAGACGAGCACCTCCGGAGAGGTGTCCGTAGCCTATGACAACGGCGCGGGTATGACGACGATGCTGACCTTTTTCCGCAATGCGTTTGAGGATAAGATTGCAAATGGTCCGGGGGTGCCAAATGCAACCTTCGCTGCGAGTCCAAACCGTCCGGGGAGTGTGGACTACGGGTATTGGCCCGAGGTTGACCTCTTTGCGCAGCTGGTCAATGTTGACCGTGCGGTGACCCGTGGAGCCGAGTGGACGGCGCAGTGGGAGATCGATCCGAAGTGGACGGTCTCAGGTTCGTATACTTACACGGACAGCGAGCAAAAGACGGGCCCGTCCAAAGGTGAGCCTTTGAGTTCGACGCCGGAGCACATGCTTAACGGGCGGGTGCGTTGGAAAGCCGCTTCCCGATTGGCATTCTGGTTGAGCGGAGAATACCGGAGTGAACGCTACCGGACGCCTGACAGGGGAACAAGCACCGCCAAGCAGACTTATGGTGACTATCGTGCCTACAGTCTGTTTCACTTGGGGCTTTCCTGCGGATTTACGGATAACTGGATACTCAATGCAACGATCTCCAATCTGCTGGATAAGAACTTTGTGAGTTACCATCCGTATATCAGTGACACTTCAACTGGAGCGATCGCCTATACCAACCTGTATAACAACAATCAGGAGCCGCGTCGACTGTGGTTGAGCGTGACCTGCCGTTTTTGATCCACGGATGGATTATACCTGTAACAAAGGTGTTACGGGTCAAGTGAGCGCTAACCGGACCCTGATGCATAACCATTCACTAATGACCATCATGAAAACACGGATTCGCCATATTCTGTTCTGGTTCCACCTCTTGACCGGTGTGGCGGCTGGAACCATTATCGCCGTGCTGTGTATAACCGGTGTGGCACTTGCCTTCGGAAAAGAACTCACATCCTGGGCGGAGCGCCATAGCTGGTCTGTATCAGCGGCTTCCGATTCTGAGCCGCCCGCGGCGTTGGACACGATCTCTCTGTTGA
>JAFGAQ010000100.1 GCA_016933595.1 Opitutales bacterium
ATGCCTACAAACTCTGGAATTGCATTCCGATTCCGGTTTCATCATGCTACCAGCCAACACTACCTCTTCCATCTATGGAAACCGTTCCCAGAATTCGTCGTCACGAGGAATTCGAGTCTGATATCGCAGGACAATCGTTTATCGACAACTCCACCCTGTTCAAATGGTATACCGAGGATCATTCGGTATCGAAGCATCTGCTTACGATGTACTCGATCGTGCGCGGGATGAATGCGAAGCGCATTCTTGAGATCGGCTTTGGAAGATCCTCGAAAGTATTCGCCAGGGTCGCCCATGAAAACGGGGGTGTTTTCACCTGTTGCGATCGATTTGATTTTTCCTACCTGTTCTCGAGGGAAGAACAGGAAGTGACCCACTTCGTTCACGGGAACTCGGATAAGGTCTGGGACTCCATCCGCGAAGAAAAAGATCTCTATGACTTCGCGTTTCTCGACCATTTTTCCGGAGAAGGGATATCATACCGGTTTTGCCTGCGTGAGATCATCACATGCATGCGAAAGATCCGACCGGGAGGGATCATCTGCATCCATGACGTTGCGGACAAACGATACCCCTTGCACCATCTGGCCCACAAACTTGAACGGCATCCCAGTATCAACGCACTGATTCTGCCCTACCAGCAAGGACTCGCGATTCTGCAGAAGTCCGGCCAACGCATTCTGCACCACAGCATGGAAGACTATGGGATCATCTTGAAATCAGGAATCCAGCACCGGCTCTTGAAGCATTGACGGGTTGCGGTAAGCCGGATTTCCCTGCATAGATAGAATCCCACAGATCCAAAACCATCTATTTCAAGGTGACCCACGCATCCATTGATTTCATTCTCGGCGCATGCCGCAGTGGTAAGAGCCGGCAAGCAGAACTCCTTGCCAGAACATCCGGACGATCGGTCGTTTATGTCGCCACATGCCGGACCTCGGGCATCGACCACGAGATGGAGGAGCGGATCAAACGTCACAGGCAGGATCGGCCATCCGAATGGCAAACGGTTGAAAACTCATTCGATCTGGAAGCACTCGCGCGTGATCACAGAGGATCGACGCTCTTGATCGACTGTCTGACCATGTGGGTTTCCCACCTTTCCGAGTATCTCGGAACCAAAGAAGTCCTCGGCAAACTGGGAACAGAACTTCAGGCGATCCGCGAAAATGACATCCACGCAATTATCGTGAGTAACGAGGTTGGAATGGGTATTGTTCCGGTGGATGCCGACACCCGACGTTGGAGAGACCTGGTCGGATGGGCGAACCAGCTTGCGTCCCGCAACGCCGACAATGTGTATTGGATGGTAGCAGGGATTCCACTCCAGGTGAAGAGCAATGGAATCAACTCACGGTTTTTGCCGAATCCCTGATCACAGGAAACCGTTCCTGCTTCAATATACGATCATCGCAGGTGCATGGATTTCCACCGCGAAAGCGCCTGTCGCATGGACTCAAAAGCGATCCGGTCGGAGTCCAGCGTAAAGGGATCCTCCCATACGAGCCCATCGACCTCATCCAGATCAATCTCCACCTGCTGAGCGTCCCATTTGGACTCAAAAAAAAGATCAAGGGTTCGATAGGTCAGCCCTTTGTAAGGATAGGTATTGGGAAATGAACCAATGTAGTTCATTGCCCCGACCTCAATACCGATCTCCTCCCGAATTTCCCGTCTCAACCCGTCTTCAGCCGTTTCACCAAGGTCGATGAAACCACCCGGCAAGCCCAGCTTCCCTTTGGCCGGGTCCTTTGCCCTGAGCGTGAACAACACCCGGCCTGCCCCATCGTAAAAAAGAACCCCTGAGGCAGCGGCTGCGTTGATGTGGTAATGAAACCCGCATTGTTTGCACACGAATAGGTCCCTTCGAAGTGACGTGAACTCCGGAGATCCGCACTTGGGACAGTATTCGAAAACCTTGTCGGCCGTCTGGTCCATAACCGATACTGAGATACGCCTCTTATCCAAACGCAACCTCATTGTAGGCATGGAGGATGCACCAGAGTGTGCCTTTCCAAAACTTGCATCCACCCGGGTATTGTGAATCATGCATATGGAGTGGGCCTTCAGGCCGATACGTGAACCCGAATGCCACCCGTGATTTCGATCCCCCCCGGGGACTTCACCAAAACCCAAGCCCCTTAACAAACCATGAATCCCACCAACCCCGATTCCTTCCACGGAAACCTTACCTTCGATCCTACCCGGCGTTGTTTCGTGCTATCGGACAAGGCTACTCTTTTGAAACGGGAGCCTTTCACCGCCCATTATGGGTCAGTGCCTGTGTCCAGTCCATGGATTCTCCAAGCGGATTTGAGTTTTACTGCCCCCGACCCGGAAGCTACGGCAGGGATCCACTTCCAGACATCCCACGATCCCGAATCCATCTTCGCGACCGCACGGTTCACTGGAGATGGGTCGGCGAGCATTGCATTCAGGACAGAGGACAACGGTCCGGTTCAGCAAATTCACTGTAGCGGGAAGCATTTTGAATCCATCCAGATGGAGCTGATGGACGATTGGATCATCATTCAGGGCGCCCATCCCGGCGAGGAATGGCAAACCCTTGCTTCCGTCTGGATACAGATTCCAGCGTCTGGACACGTCGGGCTCTTTGTCCAGCATCCGGATCCGTCCAATTTCCTGTGCACGGGATTCCGGAACGTCCGGCTTACACTGCCCGCTCCCGCCGGCTTCAGACCCTACAAAGACTACATAGGCAGTCGACTCGAGATCCTCCACCTGCAAAGCTTCACGCGTGAGACGGTGTTCGAAACTCCGGACGGAATCGAAGCGCCGAACTGGACTCCGGACGGGCGTAGCCTTATCTACAACAGCAAAGGCCGGCTGTTTCGCTTTGACCTTCAAACGCGCACCCCATCCCAAATCGATACCGGATTCGCCATTGCCAACAACAACGACCACGGGATCTCCCCCTGCGGCAAATGGCTTGCCTTGAGCCACCACCGCGCCGACCGTGACCCGGGAGCTGACTCATCCGTTTACATCGTCCCTATTGAGGGAGGCGTCCCCAGGCTTGTCACCGAACTCAGCCCCTCTTACTGGCACGCTTGGTCGCCGGCCGGGACCCATTTGATCTACACCGGGGGACGGTCCGGTCAATACGACATCTACAGTATCCCCATAGAAGGCGGTGCCGAAACGAATCTCACAAAACACCCCATGCTGGACGATGGAGCTGATTTTTCCGCCGACGGCAATTGGATCTACTTCAATTCACTGCGTACTGGAACCATGCAGATCTGGCGCATGAGACCGGATGGCTCCGAGCCTGAACAAATCACATTCGACTCCTTCAACGACTGGTTTCCTCATCCCTCACCGGACGGCAAATGGATCGTATTTCTGTCGTATTCGGCGGACATTCCTTTTGGAGACCACCCTTACTATCGTCATGTCATGATCCGGATCATGCCGGCCTCCGGAGGGGCGCCCAGAGTCATTGCCCGGCTCTACGGCGGGCAGGGGACCATCAATGTCCCCTCATGGGCTCCGGACAGCCGCTCACTGGCGTTTGTCAGCCACACGAATCACCTATAGGGCCAAACTGTGCCCCATCGAAAACAATCGGGGCATCTTGCTTTCACTCCCGATTTCGGTTTCCATCTGTTTCCTGAGCCATTTTGATCCTTCCCGGACACCTCCCGGCCGGAGTGATTCGCGGGAAACGCATCGAATGGTATCCGCGCGCAATCATCTGCCATGCCGAAATACATTCCCAAACGCCTTCAAAGCTCAACCGGCCACCCCGAATTAAGGCCGTTAACCAAGCCGGAAATCCTTTCTCCGGCTGGTGATTGGGATTGCGTGCATGCGGCAGCAGAAAACGGGGCTGATGCGATCTATTTCGGATTGGACAGATTCAACGCCCGCATGCGCGCCGAAAACTTCAAAACCGGAGATTTGCCTGAACTGATGGCGTTTCTTCACAAGAGAGGAATGCGGGGATACCTGACATTCAACACGCTCTTATTCACACGCGAAATCCCGGAAGCCCTGCGGTTCCTGAAGGATGTCATCGTCAGTGGAGTCGATGCAATCATTGTCCAGGACGCGGGGGCGTGTCGACTGATTCGGAATCTTTCGCCGGATGTCCCCATTCACGCTTCCACCCAGATGAGCATATCCAGCGCGGCCGGGGTTAGGTTCGCACACCGGCTGGGAGCCAGTCTAGCGGTTATTGCCAGAGAGTGCTCGCTGAACGAGACCGCATCCGTCATCGAATCCATTAGTGGATCGGATGAAGATATGCCGATTGAAATCTTTGTGCATGGAGCCTTGTGTGTGGCCTATTCCGGGCAATGCCTCACCAGCGAAGCACTTGGAGGCCGATCCGCAAACCGGGGAGAATGCGCCCAGGCATGCCGGCTTCCCTATGAGCTGATCGCAAACGGTGAGACGGTTCCCTTGGGCGACCGGCGTTATCTCCTCAGCCCACAGGATCTTGCAGGTATCAGCCTCATACCCGAAATCATCCGCAGCGGCATTGCCTCACTCAAAATTGAGGGGCGTTTGAAGTCACCGGAGTATGTGGCTGCCGTGACCGACGTCTACCGGAGGCAACTCGACAAGGTCTGGAACGCAATGCTGCAAGACCATGAAAGCCGGGTTTTCGAACAGCCTTCTTCCGAAGACCATTACACACTCGACATGACCTTCTCACGGGGACTTGGATCCGGTTGGCTCGAAGGAATACACAACCAACGCCTCGTCCACGCCAGATTCGGCAAAAAGAGAGGTGTTTGCGTGGGAACAGTGGCTTCGGTTGATTCCCATGGAGTCACCATCTCCGGCAACGCACGACTCAAAGCAGGAGATGGGGTGGTCTTCGACGCCGGGCACCCCGACAAACCGGAGGAGGGAGGGCGGATCATGACTGTCGATCAGCGCAAAAACGGAAGTTTCCTGCGCTTTCTGCCGGGGGCACTTCGCCTCGACCATGTAAGCCCCGGACAATTGGTCTGGAAAACATCCGATCCCGTTCTCGAAAAACGCCTGCGCCAAAGCTGGCAACATCCCGCAGACAGCAAAACATCTCCTATTCGAGCCGTCGTATCCGGATCAATTGGCGCACCTCTTGAACTGGAGTTATCCGACGATTTCGGAAACTTCGTTTCACTTACAAGCGTGATCCCGCTCCAAAGAGCCGAGAAACGTGCGCTCGATCAAGACTACCTAACCCAGCAGATCGGTCGTCTCGGAGGCAGTCCTTTTCATCTTGAGAGTCTGGAATGCCGATTACCTCCGGAATGCATGATTCCGGTGTCTGCCCTGAACCAACTCAGGCGCGATGGGGTGTCTGCCCTGATTGAGCAACGGGAGCAACCCATCGCATGGAAAATCAACCGCTCCTTTGAGTGGAAGCCCACGGCTTCACTGACCTCCAAGCCGGTTAACTCCACTGAAGTGCACTTTGTTCCGCTGGTTCGCACGTTGGAACAATTTGAAAGAATCCTGGGACTGAAAGGATACCGGGATATTTACCTGGAACTCGACCATCCGGGGAAGATAAGGGAAGCCTGCGAAGCGTTCCGGAAATCCAGAGGCCCTGACTCCGTCAACCGGAGCCTTTGGCTCGCCCCTCCCCGCATCTTCAAACCAGGAGAGGAAAGGATCATCCAACAATTGCTCGAATCCGGAGCCGACGGTTTCCTTGTTCGCAATTATGACCACCTTGAAGGCTTACACGGACAAAGACTCCGTGGTGACTTTTCGCTGAACATTTCCAACCCGATCAGCGCGGAATGGTTTCTCAATACCCACCATCTCGAAAGGATCACGGCCTCATACGATCTCAATCAGGACCAGTTGCTTGATCTTCTGCGGGCCTCCCCTCAGGGCATGATCGAGATCACTCTGCACCAACACATGCCCATGTTCCACATGGAGCACTGTCTGTTCTGCGCTTTTCTGACGAAAGGGAAGGACTTCAGAGATTGCGGTCGCCCGTGCGATTACACTGAACTCTCCGTTCGGGACCGGGTCGGAATGGAGCATCCCGTTAAGGCGGATGCCGGATGCAGAAACACCGTTTTCAACGGCCGGGCTCAAACGGGCGCGGAATACCTCGATTCTTTCATTCAGGCAGGCGCTAACGCCTTCAGAATCGAGTTTCTCAACGAAAGTCCGGATGAGATGGAAAGCACCCTCCGAAACTACCAACTCCTTCTTCAGGGAAGAATTGAGAGCTCGGTGCTCTGGCAAGATCTCAAACTGATCAATCAGCTGGGGGTAACCCGCGGAACCCTCAAATCCAACCACTGAGCCGTCGACTCGCGCCCTCACTCCTTTGGCGATTTTCCAAATTCTTGCCTTACCTGAAAAGGCAGGAGAGGATCCCTTTCAAAAAACTATGCTTCCCATCACCGGAAAGCATCCAAAATCATCAGCAGTGGAGTCCTGAAACTAATCCAACGAACGCACCATTACCGTCGACTGCTTCCATTCGATCACCTTGCCATCGAACACGAGAATGTCGGACTTCAATTCGTAGTGCTTCATCTCCTGAGTGAAAACCGGTTCCTGTATGGTTTTGCTTTCGCCGGTCAATGGATCGATATAAGGAACTTCCTCCATGCGCGACGCCACCATGTCAACGCGGCTCTTGAAGGGCTCCACATAGATCCAGCGCTCAAACACAAGTTCGTCCCGCTCGATTTTTGTCTTTTCTTTGGGCTGACCATACAGTTCTACCAATTCAGTGACCGGCATCCCCTTCGAAAGCCCGATCATGCTCCCCAAAGCTTGTGGTTCAGCACCGGCAATAGGTGCCGGGGTTGATGCATCACCTTTTTGCTCAACAGTCGAGCAAGCCCCGAGTCCGACAAGCAATCCAACTCCCACCAATATCCGAATACAAAACCGTCGCATGATCATAACCTATCCAGTTGTTGCTCTCTTTTACAAATTAAAACCAATGATATCCCGGAATAACCAACATCCCTTCAAAAAAGTAAACGGCAAAGTCACTTTTCTTTGCGGGTGAGGATCCACACAGTATCTGCCAAACCCGCCGGTAGTCCTTTTGCCCATCCACCCGTTTCGAAAACACAATCAATTGCCCGTTCCTCACCTGTGTCCAAATCAAAGACCCTGCCTTCGTAGGAACCGGGAGCGATCCCTTCGATCTGAAGGTCAAAGGTAGAACCCAACGCTTCGGGTGCGACCACCGTTCGCATCAGAATACGGTCATCCTCACCGACAGCATATGCATGGATCCCTTGCCCCAAACCGCCAAAATCAATCCCTTCGAGGCGAAACCAGTCCACTCCCGAGCTGGCAATCGAAAAAACGTGCGGTCCGGCTGCGAAAGAAACCTCCACCGGATCGGGTGGCGGTGGCCAATCATTCGGATCGTGGCTGGGAGGCTGGGGATCATACGCCTTGCGGGATACCTCTTGTCCGTCGAGCGACAATACCATCTCCGCTCCCTTGGCCCCGACCCCCGTCAACCGAACCCGAATAACCCCTTCTTTCGCGGCATTAAAGCTGAACTGGAGCGGTTCACGGGTCATTTCCGCATGCTCGCCAGTATGGGAATTCATGTACGCCGACACCTCCATCTGGTGCACGGCTGATAAGCCCTCCGGCAAGTCGAAGGCATATCGGCGGGTGGCCTTCCACCCCAGACCGGGCTTGAAGGAACCGGTGCCCTCGATCCCGCTGCGCACCGTCACCCGCCTCGGTTCGGATTCTGCCCAGCCCGGGAAACCCGAAACACCCAGAATCCTTGAGGCATTCAGGTATTCGGAAGCGAGATCGAGCATCACGACACGCTCCCAATACCAGTAGGACGCTGCACCCGCATGCCCGGAAAGGATGCCTGCCCATATCCCGTTTCTCACCACGCCCCGCTCTCTATCTTCAATAAAGTTGGCGCCTCCGTATTCGCCGAAAAACCAGGGCTTTCCTTTGACCGCAGGGGTTCCGGAGATCGAAGTGAACACATCAGCCGGATAGATGTGGGGCTGATAGAAGTCCATTTTGGCATAGAGCGCCGTATGCTCGACCTCCGAGCTTATCGCGATCAGGTGCTGATGCGTGTCAATCGAACGGATCATCCCGGCCATACTGTTGGCCCAAGTCGCAACAGAGTCCCAATCATGATTCTTGCGCACCGGATCCACCCACTCGATTTCATTGAACAACTCCCATGCCATCACCGATGGAGAATGCCCCCAACGCGCAACCGCATGCCGAAGCCAGTTTTTGGTCCACCGGATCGCCTTCGGGTCCGTGAAGAAATCCCCCGGATGTTCCAAAAATCCTCCGTTCGCCTTATTCCATGGGTGGATATCCCAGTTCGAATTCACCTCCGAGCTGAAAAGCCCATGATGAAACAAGACCAATTGGAAACGCATCCCGGCGGCATCCGCGACCGATACAATCCGATCCCACTGTTTCAAGGCCGATGGCAATAGCTCCCCGTCCGGAGCCACGGAGTCATCCCTGGTATCGAAAATAGGGCTTTTTCCGTCCCAGTGGCAGGCCCATATCCGTGCCCAGTTCATCCCGGACCGGCCCATCCATGCGAGCTGATCCGTAAGATCCAATATCCGGTTGTCCTGCCACCCGAGATTGTGCCCCAACGGGAAAAAGGGCAGCCCTTCATCCGTCTCAAATCGCTCGCCCCTTACCCGGACAAAACCTGATGCGGAAATCTCGTCTGCAGGAACGACGATATCCTGAGAATCCACTGCTTCAACCACAGCGCCTCCAAAGGTCAAGCGAGCCTGGTAGTTCCCCGGTTGTCGCGCCAAGTACCAAGCCTTCCACTGCCCATCGTCATAGTAGGCCAGACGCTCCTCCTGCCCACCTTTTTCGGAAACAAACTCCACCCGGTAGTCAGCCGTCTCATGATCGTATGGGTTTCCCTCGTGAGCATGATCAAAACTTACCTGCACCGGTCCATACCACGCCGAAGTGAACAAGAATATTAACGGACTGATAATTGATGCCATAACAGACCGTTGAAATGGGGAGGCGGATGGGCCTGTTGTCAAACCTATTGACCAATCCGTGGCATCTTCGATCCCCGAATCGCGGCATGTCGATCGGAGACCGGACAGAAAGCCGATCCGGAAACCAATTCTCAGGTATCAATCCGCTACTTGGAAAGCGGGTTCTTGATCTGAACAACCCGGGTATACTGCATCCTGAAC
Source organism: Opitutales bacterium (assembly GCA_016933595.1). GTDB lineage: Bacteria > Verrucomicrobiota > Verrucomicrobiia > Opitutales > JAFGAQ01 > JAFGAQ01. The sequence continues at coordinate 9,186 of JAFGAQ010000100.1, forward strand.
TCCTTCTCGAGCAGGTCACGCGTAGACTGGGGTATTTTCTTCACCCAAGCCTCAATGGAATCCCCGTCCTGCCCATCCGTCGCTCCGGAAAAATCCTCCTCTGCAACAGAGTCCGGAACGCCATCAGCACCATCCACCGGGAGCACAAAGCCTTCCGGCAATTCAGTCGGGAACTCCGAGTCGGCCACATCTCCACCGTCAAATCCCATCTCCGCAGGATGCACGCACCCCACTGCAGAAGCGTTTGGGGACTCCCCATCCACATCCTCGTCCTCATCGCGTGCGCCCGAGGGAACAGCCGCCGGCACGGGTGCTTCATCCGGGATGCTTCGAGCGCCTCCCTGCCCCGGCCCATCCGCGGAAATCCGCCCGAGAACCATCGGGATGGAAACAGCCGGGCGATCACTCGCTCCTGTCAGGACTTTTTTTTTTCTTCTTCCGCAGGCAGACTATCCCGCATCGCAGCGATGTCCCGGATCAATTGATCGATTGAAGTCGCGCCAATCTCACGCAAGGCCTTGAGCAGGGTCACTTCGAAATTCACCCGATCCGAAAGTCCACGCTTCACCGCATCCTCACCCTTTTTCAAGGTATCGATCACACGGACATACGCCTGGGAGGATACGCCGCCATTTCCCTGCGCACTTCCACCCAATCGCTCCAGCAGACGCGAACGGAAATACGATTCCAAATCGAGCAACACCCGGTAGAGATCCCGGCCTTCGTTGACCAACTCATCGACGGCCACCATCAATGCCCGCTCATCCTGCTCCTCGATCAGTGAAGCGATCTTCCCGAGTTGATCCATCGGCGCCAGTCCATAGACGTTGCTGACATCCTTCTCATCAATCTGGTTGCCGCAGAACGCGATCAACTGGTCGAGGATCGACTGGGAATCCCGCATCCCCCCGTTTGCCAGCTTGGCAATCGCCTTCAAAGCGCTCTCACTCACGTTGATCTTCTCCGCCGCCGCGATCTCGGAGAGCTTGGCCATGATCACCGCATCGTCGATCGGCCTGAATTCGAAACGTTGGCAACGCGACACGATTGTGGGCAGGACCTTCTGTGCCTCTGTCGTCGCGAAAATGAATTTCACATGCGGCGGTGGCTCCTCAAGCGTCTTGAGCAGGGCGTTGAAAGCCGCGTTGGTGAGCATGTGGACTTCGTCGATGATGTAGATCTTGAAGCGCCCCTGCGTGGCACCGTAGCTGCAGTCCTCCCTCAGATCACGGATCTGATCCACCGAGTTATTGGAGGCTCCATCGATTTCGATCACATCCAAAAACTGCCCGGCCATGATCGCCTTGCAAATCGGGGAATCCGGAGAGGGTTCAATAGTCGGCCCATTCTCGCAGTTCAACGCGCATGCAAACAAACGGGCGGTGCTTGTCTTCCCGGTGCCCCGGGGTCCGACGAAAAGGTATGCATGCGCGATCCGATCCTGCTCAATTGCATTCCGGAGAGTCTGAACAATGTGCTCCTGCCCAACCAGTTCCTTGAAACTGCGAGGGCGCCAACGGCGTGCGATGACCTGATATGACTGCTGCATGGTATGGGAAGCAGACTAAAGCCACCGATCCACAACTCAACCCAAAACACCGCCTACTTGCATCATCCGC
>JAFGAQ010000009.1 GCA_016933595.1 Opitutales bacterium
CGGCCGGCGGGCGAGGTCATTTCGCGCCCAAAGCGGCCACCCCATGAACCCATCCAAGGCTTTTCGGGATCATTCAGGCCTTTTGAGAGAAGGTAAACGAAGGAGGGTGAGTCTCCCTCATACATACTCGTTGCTTTAGGGTAACGGTTTCCGAGGTGACTTGTATTCTCCAGATTCCGGATGTGAGCTCTGAACCAATCATAATCGACCATGTCGGTAGGTCCTTGCCATGGAAGGCCGGTTTCAGTGTTGTGTTTGGCGAACGCCTGGAATTGTTTGGTGGAGCGGATGTAGAATATGTTGGGGAAAGTGTGGGCAATCCAGGCTCCGGTGGTACATTGGCCGGCAATGTCATAGATCCGGATCTTGGCGATGATGGCATCCAATTGGGCTTGAGTGAGGGTTCCGTTGTCGCGTTCCCTCTGGAGATCCCACAATGCCTGCGCAAGGGTGCTGTTCGAGCCCCATACACAGAACCAGAGGGGTCGTGGGTCGGCTTTCTTCAACTCCGCGATGATGTGGGTGGACCCATCGGTTGCTTTGTTATCTCCCACCCCATTCATGTCTTTGATGTCGCGCCGTCCATACTTGCAAATGCTTTTGAGATAGGTAGCCGTCGGGTAGCCCGCCGCATGCGCCAGAACCTGCGCATGCGCCTGAAGGTTGTTGCGGATGCCGGCATATACATCGATGATGTTTTTAAACACCTGAACCTCTCCACGCTCTGACCCCCCGAATTGGGAGTTGGTCCCGATCAGACCGACAATATCCAATTCATTGGAGTAAAGTAGCAGTCGTACAAATGATTGTTCGTCATCCCGTTCTGTTCCTCCGATGTCGGAAGTGATGATCACCCGCGGGTTATCCGCAGTTAGAGTGGCTCCCAGCATGACTGCCAACACCACGAAAAGCGTTCGCAAGTGCCGTGAGGCACGGCCGGTGGGGTTCCGGAGCTGCGGATTCAAACATTGGAATCGTGGGAACATCATGCTTTTTCAGTGGTTCTATAGGTAGGGAAGAAAGAAAACTGAGGCGGGGTATGTCTCGAAATGGAAGCAGCCAATCGTCGGACAAATCGGGTCGGGTTTGATTCGGTCGATCTGTGAAACGTTTGTAAAACCTATTGCAAACGACATCGAGCCATCAAACAAAGACTTGAGAATGCATACTGTTGCATTCCCGCCTGTTGCGACATCCTGATACGCTCATCGGTGTTGAAAACTCCAGGATAAGATCGCGTGTTCCGGTTGGTAATTAGGCGGCTTATAATAAGGGTTAAGGTGGATTTTCCGGGGTTATTTTATATTAATATGAGTGTAGAAATAGGAAAGCGAGTGAGGGGTCAGGGTGCAGGAGAAAAAAAACATTATTTGTTCGAATATACAAACTAGTTTTTACAAAAAATTGAGAGAAAGCGGGTTAAATTGGCGAAATAACAGGGGGTAACGCGAACAGAATCCCTTGGAAGTAACTTCAAGAGGAGGCCAACTCTATTGGTTCACGACCTGAGATGCGTGCGGATTCAAAAGGAGATCCGCATAATTTGGCTGGAGTTGTATCCGGCTCAACCGCGGATAGTTCGATCCCAAACGCGGAGGAGAAAAAAATGGTCGGGACGACTGGATTTGAACCAGCGACCCCTAGCACCCCATGCTAGTGCACTACCAGGCTGTGCGACGTCCCGACGCTTCCCCAAATAGGGAAAAGTTGAAGAATAGGGTGGGGATGGAGAAGGGCAAGGAAAATTTTGACATTAATTGGCAATGTGGACTTGATCGGAGCTGCTTGCATCAAGGATTTTTAAACAACATGACCCGAATCGATACCATTACTGTCATTGCACCCGGTTTGCTGGGCGCTTCTCTCGCCTTCGCATCGCGGGAACGTGGAATGGTGGGGCGGGTAAAAGTATGGGCGAGGCGTGCGGAGGTTTTGGAAGCCTGCCGGATGCGGCCATGGTGCGATTCGGTTCACTCTGATCTCGGGGAGGCGGTTGCGGATGCGGACATGGTCTGGATTTGTGCGCCGGTGGGGCGTATCGCCGTGCTGGCTGAGCAGACCGCTCTGTTTTTGAAGCCGGGCGCGATTGTCTCGGATGTGGGGAGCACTAAAGCGGAGCTCCATGCGGCGATTGACCGGATCCGGATGCCCGAAGGTAGCGTGTATGTGGGGTCCCACCCCATGGCCGGTTCTGAAAAGAGCGGATTCGAGTACGCCGATGCCGGGTTGTTTGAAGGTCGGCCGTGTTTTGTGACCGAAGGTGCGGTGCCCAATGGCAAAGCAACCGAAGCGGTTGTGGATTTTTGGACGGGATTGGGTATGCGGGTGACCCGCACGACACCTGAGCTCCATGACCGGATGGTGGCTTGGCTGAGCCATGTTCCGCACCTCACCGCAGTGGGTTTGTCGCGGACCTTGGCTGCATCTATGCCGGAAGAATGGATGCAATACGCCGGACCGGGTCTGCGGGATACCACGCGGGTGGCCTCGGGCAGCGTGGAGATGTGGCGGGATATTCTGGATCACAACCGCAGTGAGATCGTGTCCGCCCTTTCCCAGGTGATCGCGACACTACAGTGCTTTGAGCGGGATTTGAAAGCCGGAGAAATGGATGCGTTGGTGGAGCAATTGAAGCGGGCGAAAGTGTTCCGGGATGAGCTCAGCCGGTTTGTGGGTCCGTCTGCTCCGCAGAATGGAGCTGCTTGACGGTGAGTTGGATTGCGGTTGGCTTGTGTTCAGCCTGAATGGTGAAGGATGTCCTTCACGAGGACCCACTCCTCCAGTATGCGATCGATCCAGCGATCCACAACCGGTTTTTTGTCCGGGGTGAAGTGTTCCGATTCGGCCATTAGCGCCTCCAGTTTCTCGAAGCCCATAAGCCCGGCCGAGCCTTTTACGCGGTGGGATACTTCATGGAGTTGATCCCAGTTGTCGGTGCGCCAGGCAGCGTAGAGTTCCTCAAGATACGACTGGATCTGGGTTTTCGCATCGTTTTTGAGTTCCTCTACCAAGGATCGCTTTCCGCCGACCCTTTTTGAAAAGGCCTCGATGTTAAAATGCTGTAGCGACGCTGGGTCCTTGCGTGGATTGGACGGTTTTCGTGGTTCCTGTCGAAGGTTTTTATCGGGAAATGCGCTGATACCATCACCTGAAAGGAACGTGAGCAGGGTGGCCTGGAGTGTGGATTGATCGATCGGTTTGGCCAGATAGGCATCCATACCGGCTTCGAGGCATTTTTCCTTCTCGCCCATCACAACTCCGGCGGTCAGCGCGATGATGGGGGTATGGACGCCGAAACGGTTTTCGATGTTGCGCATTTCGCGGCAGGTTGCGTATCCATCCATTCCCGGCATTTGGATGTCGAGCAACACGATATCCGGGGAATGGCGTCCAAAGAGGTCAATGGCTTCCCTCCCATCACGTGCTTCAAGGAGGGAACAGGCTGGAAATGCATCGCTGACCATGGATTTCACGAGAGCCAGATTCATGGGAACATCATCCACGATCAGGATCGAGAAGCGCCGGGTTGGCTCAGCTGTTGGTATGTTGGCGGAGCGCGAGTCGCCGCCCTCCGAACCGGATGAGACGCTTCCAGCGTGGGCCAGTATCAGCGGCAGTAGCACCTGAGACTTTACCGGTTTCGCAATCAGGCGGTCGATCCTGAGCTGCTTGGCTTCCTCTCTTAAGGTGTCTTCATGCGCCGGAGGGTGCAAAACGAAGACCGCAGGAGTGCGCTTTGGTTCGGCATAGGATGTGCCATCGCGAATGAGCCGGAGAAGGTTGCTGCACGCTCCGTCGGGCAAATCATGGTCGAGAAGAATGAGATCGTAGGATCCTGGCGCCGCGAGTGTCTTGCGGGCTTCGGACTCGTTGGCGCAAGAGCTGCAATTGATGCCCCAGTGCTCCAGCATGCTTGAAAGGATTTCACGGCACCGGGTGTTGTCATCCACCAGAAGTGCCGAGCGGTAGAGGGGCAGGGGCTGTATGCCTTGAGGCGCATCGTTTTCGAAGGTCCGCATGATGCGGAAGGAGAAACGGGAGCCCTGTCCGGGAGTGCTTTCGAGGTCGATGCGGCTGTCCATCTTGGCGAGCAACATGTTCGAAATCACGAGCCCGAGGCCGGTGCCACCGTATTTCCGGGTGGTGGAGGAATCCCCCTGTGTGAATGCTTGAAAGAGCTTGGTTTTCTGTTCCTGTGTGATTCCGATTCCGGTGTCCCGCACGCTGAACACGAATTCGCCCTCATTCGGCGAGTGGGGACTGGGATTGAAGGACGCCGAGAGCTCGATCTCACCTTTCTCGGTGAATTTGGCGGCATTCGTCAGCAGGTTCACCAGGATCTGGCGGAAGCGCACCGGATCCACCGTTATGAAGCGCGGAATCCCGGGATGAATATTGAGCAGGATCTCGACCGGCTTTTTCTGGCTTTCATGTTGAATGATGTCCGTTACCTCCTCGAGGAGGCGGACGAGGTCGGTCCGGGTCTCATCGAGTTCCAGTTTTCCCGCCTCGATTTTTGAGAAATCCAGAATATCGTTGATAATTCCCAGAAGATGCTGGGCTGAAGTCGTGGTATTGGAGACGTACTGTTTTTGGGTCGGGTCAAGCTTGGTGCGCATGAGCAATTCGGCAAATCCGATTACCCCGTTGAGAGGGGTGCGGATCTCGTGGCTCATGTTGGCCAAAAACTCCGACTTTGCCCGGTTTGCGGCTTCAGCGACCTCTTTGGCCATGCGCAGGCTGGCTTCGGTTTCCTTGCGTTCAGTTATGTCCTTGTGGGTGCCGGCTATTCTCCATGCGCAGCCGTTGGCCCTCCGGAGTGCTTCTCCCCTTGAGAGCAACCATCGCCATGACCCGTCATTTGCGCGCATCCGGAACTCCATGCAGAAACGGTCGATCGTGCCGGCAAGGTAATCGGCGACAAAGGATTGGACCTTTGAGAGGTCTTCGGGGTGGATCAGGTTTTGAAAGGACTCCCAGGAATTGGCGATCTCGGCATCACTGTATCCCAGTTGTTCTTTCCATCGGGGTGAGAAATAGATCTCGCCGGTTTCGATGTTGCAGTCCCAAACCCCGTCGGTGCTCCCGATCAGCGCGAGCCGGTAGCGCTCGAAGGTGTCGTTTTGCTCGCGGACGGTTTTTGGATCGGGTTCGGGTTTGATCAACAAGGTGGCAACAAGGTCGCCTCCCGGTGAGTGAGCCTGCGATTTGCAGGGACCTTTGAGCGGGATCGGGTATCCATCGAAGATTTCAGCTTTTGACCCATCACATACCGATGCATAAAGGGTAACCCAATCCGGTGGTTCGTCCGGGAGGGATGGTCGCAGCTCGCTCCATTTTTTTCCGATGAAGATGGATGCCGACATATCGCAGACATTGCGGAACGCGGCATTTGCCTCGAGAAACAGCAGGTCTTCCGGGAGCCCTTCAGGTGTGCGCAGAACTTTGCACAGCGCGTAAGGCACTGGCACCTGCTGGAGAATACGCCTGTGGATATGGGCGTCCATGAGGACTGCTGCAAACGATGGGATAACGCGAACCGGCTGAATGGGGCCAGATGGAGCATGATCGCAGTCCGGCCGGGCTTGGTCAAGCAAATCGGGGCCCGATGAAGGCTATATGAAGATATGGACAAATGCGGGATTTGCGTTTGACACAGGCGTGTACCGGGATGATTTGTGAAAACCATAGCGCTTGTTTCAATTTTGCGTGCGAACGGGCATATTCTATGTCTGGGCACGGGTTTTGCTTCATGCGGAAATCCAGTCGAGTCTTCATTCAGAGCATATGAAAGCTTTCAAGAGTGTCGTAGTGATGGCGGTGATGGCGGGTGTGCCAGGCATGGGTCCTGTCGCCAATGGAGAAAACGCCCTCCAGAACAGCCTCAGTTTGATCGAACAGTGGGTTGAAGTCGAAAAGACGATTTCCCGCGAGAAAACGGATTGGGACCTGCAGCGTCAGTCGCTCAAGGATGTGGTTTCGGTCTATGAGAAGGAGCTGGAGATGCTCAATGAACGCATTGCGGATGCGGAGGCGCTCACCAGTTCTGCGGATTCCAAGCGCGAAGCCTTGGTGGAAGAGCAAGGGCAGATTGCGAAAGCGGAGGCGGTGATTGAGCGCAGTGTTGAGCAGCAGGAAGCCCTAATGCTGAAGGTCCTGAAGCGTTTGCCTGAGCCGCTCGTTCAGGAAATCCGGCCTCTTAGCCAACGGATTCCTGAGCCTGGGAAAAAGACCGTGCTTTCGCTTTCCCAGCGGCTTCAGAATATCGTGGGGATTCTTACACAAGTGGACAAGTTCAACACCACGGTTGAGGTGATTCCCGAGCAGCGTGATTTTGGCGATGGTTCATTTGTTGAGGTGAGCACCCTTTACCTTGGCTTGGGGGCCGCATTTTATGCGGACAAATCCGGGCGGCATGCCGGAGCCGGATCGGTGTCGGAGGCCGGGGTCTGGACATGGGAGTCCCATAACGATTGGGCCCCTCAAATTCTGGCCATGATCCGTATGTATCAGGGAGCCACCAATGAGATCCGCTTCGTGCCGATGCCGGTGGAAATCCAGTAAGCGCCATCAACCTAGCAATTTCAGTGATCATGAAACCATTTTTTTGTGCAGGCTTGTTCGTGTTGATAGCGGGATCCTTACAGGGTCAGGTGTTATCGCAGCTCGAAACATCGGTTAAGAAGGACTTGGATGCGTCCGTCCGTGAACTTGCAGCGATCCGGGATTCGATCAAGGAGGAGAAGATCCCACTTGCCCAACGGGTCTCGGAGCTCGAAGCTGAGCTTCGGCAGAAGCGCCGTGAAGTGGAGCGCATTCAACGCCTCCGTGACAACGCATCGGTGGACCTCAACCGCTTGGAGGACAACGTGAAATCGAGGCGTGAGCAGATCGACTACATGGCAAATCTCGTGTCCGAATACGGCCGTGCTTTTGAGGTGCGCCTCGATCTCTCCGAATCCCAGCGCATGAAGGCCGAATTCGAGCGTTTCGACGACATCTCGAACAACTCCGAGTTGAGCAAATCCCAAAAACTGGAGGCCCAGATCGGGATTATTGAGGCCGCTTTGAAGCGAGTGGATGAGTTGGTGGGTGGGATGGTTTTTGACGGCCGGGCGGTTACGCCGGGTGGGGTCTATGAAGACGGCAAATTCGCAATCATCGGACCGAGCGTGTACTTCGCCAGTTCGCAATCGGAGGTGGCCGGTCTCTCGCTATCGGCCGGATCCCTCGAGCCGAGTGTGTTTCCGCTCGTCCCCGAAATGGATGCGGGCATCCGTGAGATGATCGAGACCGGAAAGGGCCTGGCTCCGATTGATGTGACGCTTGGTAACGCCTTGGCTCTCAAACGCGAGGAACAGACGATGGTTCAACACATTCGCGCCGGTGGGATCTGGATGTATCCGATCCTGGGGTTCGCCCTGGTTTCCCTCCTGACCGCCATCTTCAAGGCGTTTGAGATCTACAGTGTGAAGATGCCCCCCCATGGGGCGCTCCACGAAATCCTGCAGCCGTTGAATGCCGGAAAGGATGCCGAGGCACGGGCTCGCGCCGAGGCAATTGAAGGCCCTGCCGGTAAGATGCTCCTGGATGCGGTGATTCACGCCGATGAGTCCAAGGAACTCGTGGAAGAGGTGATGTATGAAAGCATGATTGAGGTCCAGCCCAAGCTGGAGCGTTTCCTCCAGTTTATCGCGGTTACAGCCGCTACCGCTCCATTACTGGGACTGTTGGGAACCGTTACCGGTATGATCAATACCTTCAAGCTCATCACCATTTTCGGGACCGGCGATGCCAAGAGCCTTTCGAGCGGGATCTCTGAAGCCCTGATTACCACCGAGTTCGGGCTGATTGTGGCGATTCCGGCTCTCATCCTCCATGCGCTCCTGTCAAGGCGGGCCCAGGGCATCCTCGCCAACATGGAGCGGCTCGCGGTGTCCTTTGTCAACGGGATGAACCGAAAGAACTGATAACCTTAGCGGACGCAAACATACCGATGGAAGGCGCAGCCTACAGTGGGTCTCAGGGTTTCATTGCCGACACCGTTGCCCTATGGGTATCGGGAGGCTGGTTGATGATTCCCTTGGCCGTGATCGCCTGCTCTATCTATTGGACAGCGTTCTCAGCCTATTTTTACTTCACCGGGCATAAGTTTTACCGGGTGCCGAAAGAGCATCTGGTCAAGTGGGTTCTCAATCCGATCCTGGCTTCCGGAGAGATCCGTGATATCATTGACTACACCCAGTCGGATGTGCGCACCCCGGATGAGGTGCGCAGCCGTTTCGGCGAAATCCTCAACGCCTACCTCGCCCGGCTGGACCGCCAAAGAGCGTATTTGTATGTGCTCATTGGCACCGCACCGCTCATGGGCTTGTTGGGGACGGTTACCGGCATGCTCTCCACCTTTCAGAGCATGTCAGCCGGAGGCCGGACCGATACCATTGATTTGATTGCCGGCGGGATTTCCGAGGCATTGATCACCACCCAGACCGGGCTCGTGATTGCGATCCCGGCCTACATCATCGCCTATTTGGTGCTCAAACGCCGCAATGAGATGGAAGCCTGTCTCATCAGTATGGAAACCATGACGGTTCAGCTCGTTGAGAAGCGCCAGAAACAGCCCGATATTTCCTAAGCCATGAAACGCCGCCGCATTTTCGCTAACGGGAGTAAGCAAACCGAGGACATCAACATATCGCCGTTGATTGATATGGTTTTCATATTGCTCATATTTTTTATTGTGACAACGGTGTTTGTCGAGGAGACCGGGGTCGAGGTGACCAAGCCGCAGGCGGCCAGTGCCTCTCAGCTTGAGAAGAATAGCATTCTGATCGCAATCACGGCCAACGGAAACGTCGTGTATGGTGGGCGTGATGTTGGGGTGAACGGGGTCCGTGCGGTGGTGCGTCGTTTGATTCAGGAGGACGCGAAGATGCCGGTGATCATCCAGGCCGATGAGAGTGTCCCCACGCGTCTTTTGGTGCGCGTGATCGACGAAGCCAAGCTGGCGGGTGCCCAGAGCGTGAATATTTCCACCGAAAAACGCTGATCATTTATAGTATAGGTTATGACACCGCAGCCATTTCAGGGAGAAAACTTTCAGGTTCCGAAGAACCGGAGGCTGTGGATTCGTGTGGCGCTTGCCACGCTGCTGACGGCTTTAGCGATCTTTGCGGTGCTTCCGATCACCCAGCTTATATCGGGGGATCCGCGTGATCGCTTGCAGATCCGGTCGGTTGATTTGGCGATGCCACCGCCCCCGCCACCACCTCCTGAGCCGCCGCCCCCGCCTGAGGAGGAGCGCGAATCCGATCAGCCCGAACTGGAAAGCCCGCCCCAACAGCTCGACTTGAGTCAGCTTGAAGCGGCGCTGAACCCGGGAATTGGTGGGGCCATGGCCGCCTTCAGTTTCGATTCCTTTGCGGTGGCCCCCGACATTCAGGCGGAGTTGCAGATATTCGGGATCTCGGATCTCGACAAGCGGCCGTCCCGGTTGCGGGTGATTCAGCCGCAGTTTCCACCCGATTTCATGGCACGCGGCCCAAAGGGTGTGGTGCGTGTCAAGATCATGATTGATGAGACCGGGGCTGTGAGTATCATGGAGGTCGTTGAGGCGACTCATCCGGATGCGGTGCAGCCCGTTCGCCAGGCTCTCGTGCGCTGGCGATTTGAACCGCCGGTAAAGGATGGTCAGCAGGTGAAAGCTTTCTACATCCAACCGATTGAATACGACTATTCGAATTAGAATCCGATGACCCGATATCGCGTTATGAACTGCGTCCGATTGTTCCGATTTTTCCTGCCGACAGTATGTGGTGTCTTGGGGCTGGTGTGTTCCTTGAATGGGGTACACGCGCAGACCTATCCGCTGAGCGAGAACCGCTGGGATAGCCCGGAGTTCGTCAAGCGATTCCTTGGAAGCTATGGATTTCTCACCGAGCGGGAGCCGCAGATCACGACCAAGGAGTCGGATCTCTTCAAGACCATCGCGGATCTTCACGGGGCCGGGCAGTCCACACAGGCGATTGCGACGCTCCGTGACGCGATCAGTGCGGATTCCAGCGCGGCGCTCGACTACACCCTTGGTAATCTCCTGCTGCAGGGGGGCGACACCGATGGCGCGGTTGCGGCCTATAAGGAAGCGATCCGGAAGTTCCCGAATTTCACGAGGGCTTACAAGAACCTCGGTCTCGCCTACGTCCATGGTCAGCGCTATGAAGATGCAGCGGGGATTTTTGCCAAGGCGGTGGAGCTGGGCAATTTCGATGGCGATACGATGGGCCTTTTGGGCTATTGTTACCTGAACATGGATAGGGTGGAATCGGCCCTCGATGCCTACCGGATCGCGGCTGTTCTGGCCCCGAACAATCGGGACTGGGCGGTCGGCAAGGCCACAGCATTGCAGCGTTCCGGTATGTATCGCGAAGCAATTGCCCAGTTTGAGGAGCTCATCCTCCGCTATCCCGATTCCAAGGCATACTATTCGGCTGCCGCAAATGCGTACCTGGCATTGGGCGAGGACCTCAAGAGTGTCGCATACCTCGATTTGCTCCGGCGGCGCGGCGATGCGGACAACAGCGTGTTGATGCTGTTGGGCGATATCCTGGTGAACAATCAGATGCACCGCCAGGCGGTTTCGATTTACACCGATGCGTTGTCGAAGGCAAAGGATTCTGATTTGGATCGTATCCTTCGATTTGTGCGTGCGCTTTCCTACCAGGGCGCGAATAAGGAGGCTCGTGATTTTGTGTCACTCATCCGCAAGTCGCCGGTGCGTTTGGATGCGACCCGTGAAACCCAGTTGCTCAACATGGAATCCCAGATTGCGCTGGCATTGGGTGACTCAGAGAAGGCGGTGGCGGTTCTTGAGGAGTTGACCCGCAGCGATCCCCTCAACGGCGAGGCGCTACTGCTTTTGGGTGGTCACTACTTCGAAACGGGCGACAATGAACGCGCGGTGTTCTATTTCGAGCGCGCGGAAAAGCTGGATAACCATAAAGTGGATGCCCTGATCCAACTTGCGCGTGTCCGTGTCGCGCAGAGTCGCTTCGATCAGGCCGTTCGCCTCTTGCGGGATGCTCAAGCAGCCAAGTTCCAGCCGCATGTGGCCGAATACCTCAATGCCGTGGAGAATGCCCTCAAGGCATCCCTCTGA
>JAFGAQ010000101.1 GCA_016933595.1 Opitutales bacterium
GAAACCCAATGGCATGGAAAGCCCGGAAGCCATTTGCCGGTGGATCTGGCTCTCGGTTGTCCTTGCTCCAACGGCTGACCAGCAGATGAGATCTGCGATGTATTGGGGGGTGATGGGATCGAGCAGTTCGGTTGCGGTGGGTAGGCCGACTTCAATCAGGTCGCGCAAGAAGGAACGGGCTTTACGCAAGCCGAGATCCAGATTGCAGGAACCGTCAAGATTCGGATCCATGATGAGTCCTTTCCACCCAACGGATGTCCTCGGCTTTTCGAAGTAAGCCCGCATCACAATCATGACCCGGTCTTCAATCCGGTCGGAAATCGCTTTCAGCCGGCGGGCATACTCAAGCCCTGCGTCTGTGTCGTGAATGGAACAAGGTCCAACGATCACGAGAAGCCGGGGCGACTCTCCGAAGAGAATGTCGATGATCTGCCTGCGCCAATGGCTGACTTTTTCGGAGATTTGATCCGTTGTGGGGATGCTTTTGCGAATCTCAAGAGGTGTCGGAAGTGGCTGATACTGCCGGACATTAATGTCAAATACCGGTTTCATGAGTTGAACAGATAAGCTATATACTCTTAAGGAGCGGCGGCGGCGTATGGGATCCGTCTATCGGATGGTTGTTGAATGCGAAGCCCCCATAGCCCGGTGTCATGGTTTGATTTACGAAGAAAGCCTCTGGAGTGGCCCTCCAGAGGCTTCGGAAGACATAAATGGACAGAAGAGAAAATCAGGATTTGGTTTTCTTTTTCTTCTGATCGACCCATCGGGAGATTTTCTGGATGGTCCAATGCTCTTTGGCTCCATCGACTTCAACGTCCACGGTTTGTCCGACTTTTCCGCCCATGAGGCTTTTTCCAAGTGGTGTCTTGTAGGAAATGATGCCGTTGTCCGGATCTCCGTCCCATGCACCAAGGATAGAGTAACGTTGGGTTTTGCCGGAGCTGCCCTCTTTGAGTTCGACGATCGTTCCCACTGTAATAGTGTCTGAAGTGGCGTCGGAGAAGTCGGTTACCCTCGCTTTGTTGAGATCCTGCTCCAATTGGGCTTTACGGGCCATGAGGGTCTGCTGGTCCTCACGCGCCATCTTGTATTCGGCGTTTTCTCTCAAGTCCCCATGTTCACGTGCCACTTCAATGGCTTTCTTGTTTTCGGGAATCTTTTTCGAGACCAAAACCTCGTATTCGTCTTTGCGCTCGCTGTAGCTGCTTTGGGACACGAGCAGGTAATCATCTCCCTTGTCTTCAGAAGTGTCGCGGACGGCAATAAGACTCTGAATGGAAGGGAATACCCGGATAAAACGAACCAAAAGCGATTTCTTGGTCAAGTCCTCAAATCCTTGGTTGAGCATGAGGGTTTGGGCAAGATCCCGCGCCGTTTCTTCCGTGCACAGACTGAGGATGTCCGGAATGATCTTGTCATCATCCGTGATTGCGTCGGCCAATGGGATCCGGCGTGCGCTTGCGTTCTGAAGCGACTCAAAGTCGATGGCGAAGAAGATCGCCTTCAAAAGGCGTGGGTTGATGAAGGGTTCAACGAGTTTCGCGTAGCGGCGGCTGTTTCTGTTTTTCAGCAACCAGAGCAGGATGGGGCCGCGGATGGTTTGGTCGTTCAACCAGCGATCGAAGGATTTGGCGAGCAACTCCTGGCGTTCCCTTTCGACCATGAACTGAATGGCTTCATTGCACAGCTTTCCATCACTGTGGCGGATCACCATTATGATTACATCCTCCCATTTGTCGGGATAGACGCGTGTCAGCAGGTCAAGGAACCGTGGGTAGTAATTGGTGGGGAGTCCCTGAGCCAGTCCAACAAGGTCTTCTTCGCTTTCGCGTATGATCGAAGCTGACGTGGGAGCGAGACTTTCGACATCGGCCTGGGTGTCGCGGGCGAGGTCATTTCGAACCCATACGCCATGGAGGCGTTCGGCCCGGTTGAGAACCCGCGTTTCAATGATCGCGTCTGTGAGGGTCTTGAGGACGTCCGGCAGGTATTTTTTGAGCTCTGCCTTGTCGTTTGAGAGATCGAAAAGACGTTCCGCCAGCAGGATCTTTTGCTTGGATTGCTGGGTGGCGTAGAATTCCTCCATGATTTCCTCTTCGGCCGTAATCGGCTCGTCCCGGAGTTCGAAGGGATCGGTTTTCTTGGCGGGAACGCCGACCCTCGGTTCCTTGATCAGGAGTTTCTTTGTGGCCGTCCACCATTTGCGGGCCTTGGTCTCGTCCATGAGGTAGCTGAGCTGTCGCTCGATCTCAATGGTAGTCGCTTTGCCTCCCTCGCATCCCTCAAGAATCGCGATAACGATGTCGATGGGCTTTTTCTTGAGCATTTCCGCAACGACGTCCGGCTCTTTGCGGGCCTTGACGAGAATGTGGTTCTCAGGAAGCACTTCCAGCTTGCCGACACAGAAAGCCGGATCCATCGGGTGTCGCTTTTTCCCCTTTTCGAAATCAATGATCAACCGCTTTTGTGCAGCATCATACTCAATGATTTGTCCGAATCCCCAACTGCGGTGTACGCAGTAGGATCCACTTTTCATGGACGACAACTCTTTTCTCGCACCTGCGAGCTTGGCGTCGCCCTTGATAAGATCCTCAATAGCCCGATCGTTCATAATAATATTGCGCTCTGTTTCCAGATGAGCCGATGATTATTCAATACTTTTTGGACCTGCTGCAAACTCTTTTCTTGGAGAAGGCATTCTCTTTCTTTTTGCAAGGGCTTGATATGGGCTCAGCGGGAGGTCGAAACGGGTGCCAATAATCTTACCAAAATCAATGTTTCCAGAAAATCAACCATCCGATCCCGCCGGGGAATCCTCCAGCCGTAAAGATCATTCGCACCGTGCGGACGCTGCCTGGCGGCATACGGTGGATCGGATTGCAGCTTTTGAGCATCGTTTGGCAACCCGGTCTGGAGCTGCGGGTGAAAGTTGGGCGCTGGACGGCGATGATGCTTCCTACCGGCTTTTTGCGGGGGTGGTCCGTCATCACGCTTTGTTGTCCCATTTTTTGGAGCAGTCTGTGAAACGGGCGCCGAAAGCGAAGTTGAAAGCGGCTTTGATGCCATCGGTTTTCGAGCTTTACGAGAACGTGGGAGATCCGGGCAGGGTGGCGAGAATTGTCCACCATGCGGTTGAGATGATCCGGCGTGAATTTTCCGCACGGGAGGGCGGGTTTGCGAATGCGGTCATGCGCACGATCGCCACCGGGTTGCCTGAAATGCTCGTCGAACTCGAGCGGGCCGGAAAATGGAGTGTCTTGTTGAGTCATCCCGAGGAGTTGGTGAGGCGGTGGATGGGTGCTTTTGGAGCGGCCCGCGCGATTGAGCTGATGAAATGGAACCAGCGGGTGCCGGAGTTATATGCGAACGATGTCGCTGGAACCATGGCTGAACAAAGTGGAGACGCTCTGGCCAACGCATTGGAACCGACCCGATGGGAGGGGTTTTATCGTATTCGGCGATCCGCCGCAGCCGGAGTTCCTGAATTGTTGCAACACAGGCTTTATATTCAGGATCCTTCCACGGCTGAGGCTCCGTCTCTTATGGGAGATGAGTTGAGAGGACGATTTCTCGACGCTTGTGCCGCTCCGGGAGGAAAACTGGTGCACCTCTGGAAACGCTTGGCGAGAGAAGACGTTGAGAGCCGGATTGTGGCGGTGGATCGGGACGAACGCCGGGTCAGGCTGATCCGCCAGAATGTGGAGCGGCTCGGTCTGGATCGTGTGGAGTTGGGCTGTGTGGACTGGGGCTCCGGAAATTGTCCCTTTGACAATGATTCTTTTGATGGGGTGTTGGTAGACGCGCCATGTTCCAATTCCGGAGTGATCCAACGCCATCCGGATGTCAAATGGAGGCTGGGCGAAGTGGATTTTGTCCGCATGCCTGCTATTCAAAGTCGGATTCTGGATGCGGTTTCTTCATTGGTTAAGCCGGGCGGTCGCTTGGTTTACAGCACCTGCAGTATTGATGCTGCAGAGAACGAAGGGGTGGTGGACGCGTTTTTGGGTCGGCAGAATCTTGGTTTCCGCCTGGTCCGTGCCGTTTCTCTGTTCCCACCGGACTCCGGAACGGACGGGGTAGGTGCTTTTCTGCTGCAGCGGGACTGATTTTGTTACCGTTGCGATAGAGTCCGGGAAAGACAACGATAGCCGATGGACTATTTGTGTCGGGACAAAGAATCTTGTGGTTTCCGTACAAGTCCATTTTGGTTGCACTGACTATGTGCGATGCATGGTCGGGTATTCTCTATTATTGACCTTGTCGTAAACCGTTCATGGATAATCTGACAGCGATACAATGGTATGCAGGCATGATTCCGATTTTCGGATGTATCATTTTTTGTGTCTGGAAGATGTTCGGAGCGCAATCCGGCAGGAGTTACGCTCGAGTGACCCTTGGGTTGTATTTGCTGCTGATGGTCTATTCCAGAAGCCTTTCACTCTTTGTTCCGTATCCTTTCAATCCGGATGAAGCCCAGTATGTTGCGCAGGCAATGTTGTTTCTGGAAGATCCCATTCCCTGGACACATGTGGATACAACTACCGGTGGACCACTAGGGACTTATGCGATTATGATTCCTTCACTGCTCGGGATTGGACCGGGCTATGGGTCTGCCCGAATCATTGCGATATTTTTGATTTGGGGATCGTGTGTCTTTGGATTCAAGACCCTTCGGTTATTCCTGGCGGAATCATGGGCACTTGTCGTGATTTTTGCTCCCGTGCTGTTTTGGGCATATCCTTCTGGTTCAGATTTCATCCACTACTCGAGTGAACTCGTGCCCGTATTGTTGTTGAGTGCTTCTTTCTACTATCTGGCATCAGCCTATTTACATGAAGAACGTTTTGATCGACTTCTTGTTTCGATTGCGCTGGCCAGCCTGGTTCCGTTTGCGAAGCTTCAGGCGTCGGTGATTGCGTTCCCGATTGCTATCATTGGGGTATGCGGTTGCTTTCATAGAAACGGAATCCACGGGTTTGTGCGGCGCTTCCCATGGGTTGTTCTGGCGGGATTGGCTCTTCCGTTTGTGATCCTTTTGCCGGTCTGTATGTCGGGGGGATGGATGGACTTTGTGAGTTCTTACCTTGAGCTGGGGGTTCGGTATGGAGCGCCAGAGGGTGTATTTCGGGCCTTCGTGAAAAAGGCACTACTTGAATCTCCCTCAGTGTTTGTTTGTGGAGCGGCTCAGCTTGCCATAATCGCAGTTTATGTTGTTTGGGAAGCCGTGCGAGCATGGAATCCGGATAGGAGGCTTTTGTCCCGGGAATGGATAAGGCGGGTCTTTGCATGGCCTATGGTGCCCGCAATCATTGTTTTTCTCGCTGGAATCTACGCGATAGCAAAACCGGGGACTGGGTTTCCACACTATTGGCAGTTGATTGTGATTCCTTCTTCAGTCATCGGTGGTCTTTTTATCTCCCGTTTGGAGATTCCGGAATATCCGTTCTTTTCGAAGCTTCCAACTGTGGGTTTGTTAGGGGCTTTTGTGTATTCGATGATTTGGTTTGAATTCTTGTTATTCAATGCGCGGATGTTCAATCCGAACAGCTACGAAGGAGATGATGTGCATGCCACTGAGGTGGTATCGTTTATCAACGCAGAAAAAGTGTCCGGGGACCGTATGACAGTCTGGGGGTGGTTACCCGATGTGTATGTGAAGACGGGCCTCGTTTCGGGGACACGCGAGGTGTGCACCCAGCTGGTCATCCCTGATGCTGAAAGAGCCTATCGGTTCATTGCTGTTAGTCGTGATTTGAAGGCATACTATCAGGAAAGGTTTATGCGGGATATTGAGCGATCAAGGCCGGCTTTCGTAGTCGATGCGTGCTATCCCGGCGGGTTCGGATTTAAAGACAAGAGTTATTCTCCAGAGTGCTTCCGTGCATTTTGGATTTTTTTGAAAACTCACTATGACCTTGTTCTGGATACATCCACAGCGGACAGCGAAGGAATGCGGGTTTGGAGGATTCGCTCGATCCCCGTGGATGATACCAATTGATCGTTCTCCGGTTGGTTTGTCAGTGTTCGATCAATACCTTATCGATGTAGCGGCCGTTCATCAGGCGCAAAAGAGCTGAGTAACTGACTTTGAACTGGATGGTGTCTCCGACCTTCAGTCCGTCCGGGCTGTC
>JAFGAQ010000102.1 GCA_016933595.1 Opitutales bacterium
CCGGGCGGCTTGAGTGTGCCCCGGATGATCATCTATAAACAGGATGCGGTCGGCCGGGGTTTGGCTGAGCCTTGTCACCGCATCGAAGATCTCGGGTCTGGGTTTGACGAATCCGGTCTCCCATGAATAGACACGTCGTGTTGTTTCGAGAAGAACGGGATAATGTTGTTCGAGGTGTCGGCTGTGAAAGGATGTGATGTTCGAGAGAAGACCGGTATGGAAGGATCGCTGGACCTGCGCGAGGACGTTCAGTCGGTTTGCAATCGGTTGGTAGACAGGCTCCCAATAGGATGAGAGGAGATCCGGAGAGTCCGTGAACCCAATGAGATCAGCGAAGATCTGAAAGAAGGCCTTGTCGTTCATGCCTCCCGTGAGTGCCTCTATGACGGCTCCGCAGTTCTGGAAACGGCTCATGGCTTCCTCCAACGCAAGCGGCGAATGGCGCATGGTGCTTTCCCACGCTTGGGTGTGGTCGATTCTGAAAAGCAGGTTACCCAGATCAAAGAACATCCAATCCACCCGTTTTGGGCAAAGTGTGTCGCAATAGGCCAGAAGAGGCGCCGTGTCTGGGGTTGAGTTCATCTCGATGGATTGCGTCCGGCCGGGTGTAGGGGATTGGATCGGTGATAGGGCGTTGTCTGATGGTAATTGGGTTTTTGGATCACTACGGATGCGTCAACGAATGCTGAAGGCGACGATGAGGATGATCTCCGTGAGGATGCTGCATGCTCCGAGGCAATCTCCGTTGGCACCACCGAAGACCCTTCGGAAGAAGAACAGACAAGACAATATGACGACCATTAGGGCTGCGATCGATGAAAGTGCCCATTTTGGGGCAAGGACGAAGGTGAGCCCCATCAAGGAAAGCAGGCCGATCGCAAGCGCAACTGAACGGGGACGCTCCATGTTTTTGGCGATGCCTTTGCCGTCGATGTGTACATAGGGAATGAAATGGAGCAACACGATGGACGACCAGCGAATCCACCCTCCCGAAAGGATGAGAAAGGCGACAAGGCTTCCACCGGTGACCCCGGAGGAGAGGTGCAGGTAGCCGTTCCATCGGATGAGCAGGAGGGTTGCCAAGGCTCCGGTTCCGAATGTTCCGAGACGGGAGTCTCGCATGATCTCAAAGCGTCTTTCCCTCGAATACCCACCCATCGCATCCGCGACATCTGCGAATCCGTCTTCGTGAAAGGCGCCGGTGAGGGCGAGCTGAATCGGCAGGAAGATGGCGATCCCAAGCGGGAGTGGTAGGAATTGGCAGAGTGTCCACGCGATTCCCGCGTTGATGAGGCCGAGAACCAAGCCGCCCGTCCACAAGGCTGACAGGAGCGGGCGATTCCCGGTTGTGTCCTGAAGCTGCCAGTTGGCCGGAATGGGGATTCGGGATAGAAAGGCGATACTGGAGAACAGGATTCTCATGATAGGAACCTGCTTTTAGATCAGATCACGACTCCGGCTTGCGCAAATGTGGCCATATTATGAAAAGCGTCGACTGCATTCCGGACAATCCCCATAGCGACGGCAGCGCCAGTTCCTTCACCCAGCCGCATGCCAAAATCGAGAAGCGGTTTGAGTCCGTAGTGTCGGAGGAAGCAATCATGGGCGGGTTCGGCGGAACGGTGACCGGCAAGACAACAGGAGATGCAATCCGGGTTGAGTTCGAATGCAATGGCTGCCGCTGCCCCGGCAATCACCCCGTCGAGGACAACCGGGATGCCCATGGAAACGGCCGAGAGGATGGCCCCGGTCATGGCTGCAATTTCACGACCTCCGACGGATGCAAGAATCGATAGCGGAGAGCCGAATTCGGGGGAGCGGTTCTCCAGTGCTTGTTGAATGACTGCCGTTTTATGGGCGAGTGCCTGATCGGAGAGTCCGGTACCCCTTCCGATAATCGTTTTGGCCGGTACGCCTGTGATCGCGGATAGAATTGCCACCGAAGGAGTGGTGTTTCCTATTCCCATTTCTCCAACCGCAAAAACATGCGTGAACCGGGGGAC
>JAFGAQ010000103.1 GCA_016933595.1 Opitutales bacterium
AAATGAGACTTGGAAGGGATGCTTCGCAAGCACGCCAAGGTCCGAATCAGGGTCCCATTCCCTTGGGGAACGGGCCATCCAGCGACCCCCTCCAAGCCATGCCCGGATGAACTGCATCCATCCACTGGTGTGCCAGAGAGGAAGAAGGCATAAGAAGGAAAATGGAATGTGCCGTGCATCATGCGCATCCATAACAAAGAAAAACTGATGCGCACCCTCCATCGCCGCTGATAAAGTACCGAGAGTGTGGCGTGCAAAACGGATGGATCCGGAGCTACCCCCGGTGGGAATAAACACCTCCGCCTCAGTGGGGAAATTGATCCGGGGCTGCCGGACTGGAGCCAGCGGGCAGGCTTCTCCCAAAACAAGGTCCGGTTGAACCTGACGAAGCACCTGCCTCCAACTCTCTGCCTTCCAGTGCGGATTGGCGATCCACATTCGCTTTCCTGCGAAGATGCACGCCAAGGAATAACCAATCGTGTCTTCGCTGGAACGGGTGCAAACGATCACGTCATGCACACAGGAGTCACCTTCAAGCACGGGCTGAGTCGCCTCGAGCAGGTGAACGGCCCGGTGCAGTGCGTTGGAATGCAGCCAGGACAGGGTTTCCTCCTTTCCCGGATTCTGGAAACGGGTGTGCATATCTGCGTTAATCCCCGATAACACTAGCCCACAGTCCATCGTATGGCAACTGCTTCCAACCGATCGGATGAATCCACGGCCCGGGAACATGTAGGCCCCATCGATCCGGAGGAAACCAACCTAAGGTCCCCATACCCGCCGGACGGGTTGTCCGCAGGGCATGCCGCAAAACGGCCTCAAATCCGATTGCGGTTTCAAACACCGAGGAAACGATCCGGTTCTGCATCGGAATCGACGCCAGATCGGATAAAAAGGTGTCACCCAAAGCGGGTTTGATCACCCAAAGAAAGCGGTCAAGCTCCATGGATTCCCTTTTGAATATGCTGGGACGGAGAGCTCCAAGGCTTTCATCGAGGGCGATGGGAATCGGGTAATCCTCCGCGAGCTCACGCATCTCATCGACTAACATGCGGTCGAGTGGTTGCTCGAAGAACTCCACCGCATCCGTGTACTCGCTGAACAGGTCCAACCATTCCCTGGCTTCCGGAACCGACAGCGATTCGTTCGCGTCAAAGCGGATGCGGATCCCGTGGGCACGGGCTTGATCGAGCAACATTTCAGGACAAACCGGGAACTGCGCCGGGTGCCGGGCACGCAGTTTCATCTTACAGGAA
>JAFGAQ010000104.1 GCA_016933595.1 Opitutales bacterium
ATTCTCCGATTGACGGAACTCCGGTTTACGAGACTCCGCAGGCCTTCATATGCGAAACCCAGCACAAGGGTGGCAAAGGCTTTCGCTTGGGGCGGACGATGCTTGGAAAGACGCTTCCGCGTGAACAGGTCGCGAAACTGCTCAAGGATGGTGCGACGGACGTGATTCAGGGATTCCGTTCAAAAAAGACCGGTCGGTTGTTCTCCGCCTCGCTGCATGTGGATAAAAGCGGAAAAATCAGCTTTCAGTTCCCTCCGCGGGAGAAAAAGGCCGGATCCACATCTGCGAAAGGGAAAAAAGCGGCTGCTACGGCAGGTGGAGTTGAGTAGCGTTCCGATAGGCTGGCAATATCTGGAGACAAAAAAGACTGGATACGAGGATCGCCGTATCCAGCCTTTGGTAGAGATCTGATCGCTCAGTCGATGGGGGATGCCTTCATGTCCTTGACTTCGCTGAGTGCGCGCTCCGCGAGGGCTGTGCTCAGGTAGCGTTCGCCGAAGCTGCATCCAATCGTGACGATGCGTTTACCGGCCATTTCGGGGCGGGTCGCGAGCTGAATAGCGGCCCACACGTTGGCTCCAGTGGAGATTCCACCCAGCAACCCTTCTTTGGTTGCAAGCATTTGAGCGGTCTGAAGGGCGTTCTCGTTGGACACCTTGATCACGTCATCGATGATCGCGGTGTTGAGGTTCTTCGGGATGAAGCCTGCTCCGATTCCTTGGATTTTGTGGGGTCCGGGTGCTCCTCCGGATATGACCGGGCTTGCTTCGGGCTCCACTGCGACCGTGAACAATGGCTTGCGTGATTTGATCACTTCAGAGACCCCGGTAATCGTGCCTCCGGTTCCCACTCCAGACACAAACGCGTCAATGTTGCCGCTCGTGTCTTCCCAGATCTCCTCCGCAGTGGTACGACGGTGGATTTCCGGATTGGCCGGGTTTTCAAACTGTTGTGGCATGAAGGCCTTGCCCTGTGACTCGTCGACAATCTGCTGGGCTTTTGCGATTGCGCCCGACATTCCCCTCGGGCCAGGCGTCAGAACGAGTTCCGCTCCCAGCATGCGCAGCAATACCCGACGTTCGAGAGACATGGTTTCCGGCATGACGAGCAGGCAGCGGTAGCCCTTTGCTGCGCAGACAAAGGCGAGTGCGATGCCGGTGTTGCCGGATGTTGGCTCCACCACGAGGCTGTCCGGGGACAGTTTTCCGTCTCGTTCGGCGGCTTCAATCATCGCCAAACCGATGCGGTCTTTGACACTGGCCATGGGATTGAAGAACTCCCCTTTCACCAGTATTTCCGCTCCCACTTCCTTGGAGATTTTTTCCAGGCGGATGAGAGGGGTGTGTCCGATCGTGCGGATGATATTCGATGCGAATGCCATGATATGGATGTTTCGATTTCGGTACTATACAACAAACAACCTCCGCAAACAGAGTAAGCGGGGAATATCTTTACCGGAAACAAAACCCGTGGGTTTGCAAGAACAACCCGGATTATCCGTGAATCCAGAGAATAAGTATCAGCGTGCCAAATACTTCAATGCCCGAACGAAAGGAGAGCTGATCAGCGCCTGCGCGGTGTGTAGGGTCTTGCGCCTTGTACTGGCGCGTTTCGCACGCGATAAACGATACGTGCTTTTTCGAGATCGTAAGGACTCATCACCATTTTGACAGTATCGCCAGCTGTGATTTTGATGAAATTCTTCCGGAGCTTGCCGGAAATGTGGGCCAAAACCCGATGTCCGTTTTCCAATTCGACCCGGAACATGGTACCGGGAAGTACGGCAACAATTTTACCGTTCACTTCAATTTCATCATCTGCCATAGTATGCGTGCTGCGTCTCCAAATTCATGAGAATAACTCGAAAAATACAAAGTGAATAGCATCTCTGCCCCCATGGCAATCGAAAAGAAATGACAATACCCTTGACTCCGGCACGCGGATCGGCGCTTTCGGAAATATGGATTGGATGGATGAGAATCCGATGGCAGACAGACCGGTGGGGAATGGTGGAGATGGTTCCGTCCGCCCGAGTGTGAGGGAGTGTCCATTCCCGATGTTGCATCCGTCCCAACTGAAACGGGATGACGTATTCTTCATGTCGCTTGCCTACAATCAGGCAGTTGAGGCATGGCGCGAAGACGAGGTCCCGGTTGGTGCGGTGGTCGTTCATGAAGGGCAGGTGGTGGCCTCCGCTCACAATCAGGTGTTGGGCACCGGGGATGCGACCGCGCATGCGGAAATGATTGCGATCACGCAGGCCTCCCGCGCGATCGGGGATTGGCGGCTCAACGGGACTACGCTATATGTGACAAAGGAGCCTTGTCCGATGTGCTCCGGCGCCATCATCATGGCGAGGGTGGGCCGCTTGGTTTATGCATTCGCGGATCCGCGAATGGGATGCATGGGCGGGGCGACTGACCTCAATGCGCTTCCGGATGCATGGCATCATGCCGAAGTGTGCAGTGGGGTGATGGAAGAAGAATGCCGGGCGCTGGTGCAGTCCTTCTTTGCGATGAAGCGACGGGAGAACAAAGAAGGCAAGAGCGGTGCCTCCGAATAGGTTATCATCGTGTCATGGGCGACTGGCGGGAAGGCTCCAATCCTCCAAGGTATGTCGGATGGGGTGATTGCGGTCAACCCGTGGTGCTTATCTTCTTTCAGGATTCAAGAATGGCTCGTGTAGCCCATCGGTTTTTTGCCGAAGATCAGTTTTTGGTATCCTTCGAGTGAATAGAGTAAAAAGTGATGGGTGGGGTTGCGATAAGGCTTAACTTGCAGGAGATTTGGACGATATCAGATGTTCTTATCCCGTTGATTGCATTAACGCCAACCCCTTATCGCCATGTGGAGAAACCTGAAACTTAAGTCGAAGCTCCTGATTGTGATTTTGTGTCTGGTGGTTCTGGCAATTGCCAGTCTTTCAGTGATCGCATTCCGAGGAAGTGCCGGAGCGATCCGGGAAAACGTGAATGAAGGTTTGGTGCAGACTGCGGGCGTGGCCAGCCGTCTGATCGCGGAGGAGATCGGGCGCAAGGTGGATGTGGTGCAGTCGGTGGCTGCGCTCAACCGCATGCGTGAAATGGAGTGGGACGTCCAAAAGGCCGCGATGGAATCGGAGGCGAAGCGGCTGGGATTCCTGGGGATGGGTTTGGTGACCCCCGATTATGTGGCCCGTTATCCGGATGGTTCGACTGCGGATTTGAAGGGTAGGGATTATCTGGAGAAGGCTTTTGATGGTGAGTTGAATGTGTCGAGCGTGATTGTGAGTCGGGCGACCAAGGATCCCGTCATCATGATAGCGGCACCGATATTTGACTATGAGGATCTTCGGAAGGTCAACGCTGTGTTGATTGCACGGCTTCCCGCAACCTTCCTGAGTGGAATAACGGACACGATCAAGTTTGGCGAAAACGGGTATTCCTGGATGGTGGATGACACGGGTACGATGGTTTCCCATAATGACCGTTCGCTTGTGATCAACCAGACGAATTATGTGGAGGAAGCAAAGAGCAATCCGGAATTGGCAGACTTGTCCTCTATGATCCAGGAGATGATGAAGGGCCGGGACGGGTCGGCCCGCTACTTCTACAAGGGAGAGACCCGGATGTTCGCGTATGCTCCCGTAGACGGAACCCGCTGGGCACTGGCCGTGGGGGCTATTGAAAGCGATGCGATGGCCGCTTTGAAGGGAGTGGTTCGGATGATTCTGCTGGGGGCTGTGGTGATTCTGGTGCTCGCTTCTGTCGTGGCACTTTGGGTGGCATCGATCATCGTGAGTCCGATCAAGGACACCACAGCCATGCTCAAGGACATTGCTCAGGGTGAAGGCGACTTGACCAAGCGTCTCAAGGCTCATTCTAACGATGAAGTGGGGGAAATGGCCAAATGGTTCAATGTGTTTGTTGACAAGATCCATAACATCATCCGGGAAATGAGCCATAGTGCATCCACGCTCTCGGCTGCGTCCGAAGAGTTGTCCTCGACTTCGGTCACGATCGCCGCCAATGCCGAGGAGATGACTGCCCAGGCCAGCACTGTGGCCGCTGCGACCGAGCAGTCCACTGCGAATATCAATTCGATTTCGTCAGCGGCTGAGGAGATGTCCACTTCCATGAACGTGGTGGCGTCAGCGGTTGAGGAACTCAGTGCCTCGATTCATCAGGTGGCGGTGAATTGCGAAAAGGAATCCGAAGTGGCCGAACGTGCCAGCAAGGAAGCGTCCAGCACCAGTGAGATCATGCAGAAACTGGGAGTGGCTGCTCATTCAATCGGCAAGATTGTGGATGTGATCAATCAGATCGCATCCCAGACAAATCTGCTCGCCCTCAATGCGACCATCGAGGCGGCATCAGCAGGAGATGCGGGTAAAGGCTTCGCCGTGGTGGCCAACGAGGTGAAAGAACTCGCCCGTCAGACGGCAACCGCAACAGAGGACATCCGTCGCCAAGTTGAGGATATGCAGCACAATACCGAAAATGCGGTGAAGGCCATCAGTGGCATCAATCGAGTCATTGACGAGGTTAACTCGATTTCGCAGAGCATCGTTGTTACCGTGAATGAGCAGAACAAGGCGGTCGGTGAAATCGCCAAGAGCATAGCCGGTGCGAATGACGGGGCTCAGGAAGTGGCCCGTAATGTTTCCGAATCGGCGAATGCGCTCTCTGAAGTGGCCCGGACTATCTCCAGTGTGAACGATGCGGCAACTGATACTTCGAGGGGGATCAGTCAGGTCAACGCGAGTGTGGATGAATTGGCGAGACTTGCCAATGAACTGGATGGCGTTGTCCACCAGTTCAAGGTCTGACTTCAGGACGCACTCCTTCGATTCCTCCACTTTTTGAATCTGGACCGGCCCGTGTATGCGGTGCCGGTTCGGCGTTTTCAGGACAGGTTGAATTCCTTGAAGAGCAGCTCGATACCGGCCGCAAGTGCTTCGGACGGTTTGGCCGGGGGCGTGACGATCCGGGCGGCATCCTTGGCAACCTGAGCCCCATGGCCCATCGCGATTCCACAACCCGCCCACTTCAGCATGGACACATCGTTGACCGCATCGCCGAGCGTGATCACCTGCCCGGCCTCCAGGCCCTTATGTTTGGCGAGCACACTTACCGCGTAGCCCTTGTTGGTCGTCGCCGGCATGAACTCATATAGGTTGGGTTGGGTTTGCATGCCAAGTAGCTCATCGGATGGAAGCGGGATACAGGCGGCATCATGGACTCTAGCCTCATCCTCGAGCCAGACCATTTTGTAAGCGTGGAGGCTTGGGATTTCGGATGCCGGGGTTTCAACGACCTGATTATTGGCGAGTCCTTCGTAGAAGCGGATCCAGTCGTCGTAGTGGGGAGTGACAATCGCATCCCTCGTGTATACCAACATCGAATAGTTGTGGATCCGCCCGTTCTCGAGAAGAGCGGCAACGTGTTTCGGACGCATGTATCCCTCGTAGAGCACAACCGACTTGTCCGCGTTCGATACCCATGCGCCCTGACTCGAAATCAGCCATTCGATTCCCGGTATGAGCTCGCAGTACCGGCGCATGTTGTTGTGGTGCCGCCCGGACGCGAGTGCGAACTCGATGCCAATGGACTGAAGTTTCCGGATGGCCTCAAGGTTGGCTTTGCTGATCGGCTCACCGATGGTTGCGATGGTGCCGTCAATGTCCGAAACAGCTAGAGCAAAAGGATTTGTCATGGATGAATATTAGGATGTGCGGATCCTGCAAGGGATCCTTGCATTTCATCGCCAAGCCCTAGGGAATCGGTAAGATCAAGTCAACCCTGCTGCTGCGCAAGCCGCGGTGTCAGTCTTCCGTTGGGCAGAACATGTATAGAACTCCCGTAAAACGTAAGTTTGTGAAGGTCGTGTCAGAATTGGCGTTCACAAAGACGGGCGCAATTCGAGCTTGAAGCCAGCGCATGAATCGATAGGTATCCGTTTAGCTTTGCTCGTGTTCCAAAAGTCCATGCGAAGGCAAACGAGCCCTCTTATTTTCCCCCTACCTATGAACCTACGATCCTATCTGTTTGTTCCGGCATTGCTTTGCGCGGGTTATTCGGTCTGCGCATCCGGGCCTGACGAATTGCCGCTTGATCCGCAAATCCGGATCGGGCACCTCGATAACGGGTTCACCTACTATATCCGACAGAACCGGATGCCCGAGAATCGTGTGGAAATGCGCTTGGCGGTGAATGCTGGATCGGTTCTCGAGGATGAGGACCAGCGAGGGTTGGCCCACTTCTGCGAGCACATGGCTTTCAATGGCTCCGAACACTTTGAGAAGAATGAATTGATCAGCTTCTTGCAGTCGTTGGGCATTCAGTTTGGTCCGGAGTTGAATGCTTATACGGGTTTTGATGAGACGGTCTACAAGCTCACTTTGCCGGCGGACAACATCAGCACGCTCGATTCCGGACTATTGGTGATGCGGGATTGGGCGGCGGGCCTTAGTTTTGACGGGGAAGAGATTGATAAGGAGCGTGGGGTGATCCTTGAGGAGTGGAGGATGGGACGTGGCGCCGATCAGCGGATGTGGGACAAGATTTCGCCCGTATTGTTAAAGGGTTCGCGTTACGCGGAGCGTCTTCCGATCGGGATGCGTGAGGTGATCGAGGGGGCCCCATATGATACGCTCAAACGCTTCTATCGGGATTGGTATCGCCCGGACCAGATCTCGCTTGTGGTGGTGGGTGATATGGACCCGGACGACATGGAACAGCGCATTCGCAAGCAGTTTTCCGCGATTGAAATGCCGGCTGAGGTGCGGAAGCTGGATTCCTATCCGGTGCCAGGGCATGAAGAGACCCTGGTTGCGATCGCAAGCGACAAGGAAGCATCCGGCACAGTCTTGCAAATCATTCACAAGTTTCCGGCGAGAAGCAGGAGCTCGGAGACTGGCTTCGAGCGGCAGGTTTTGGAGCAGTGCGTGGCGGGCATGCTGAACCAGCGCTTTGCCGAAAAACTCGAGAATCCGGAGCCTCCTTTTGCCAATGCAGGAAGTGGTGCGGGTGAGTTGACTCGCTCCTTGGACTATTGGCTTTTAACGGCAGTGGTGTCGGATTCCGGGATTGATATCGGGCTGCGAACCCTTCTGGAGGAGAGCAAGAGGGTCATGGTCCACGGATTTGTGGCATCCGAATGGGAGCGCCAGAAGGCTGAGGTGCTGCGTGGCTACGAAAAGGCGTGGTTGGAGCGGGACAAGACATCCTCCGAACAATGGGCGGAAGCGATTTCGGAACACTACCTCACCGGAAAGGCGGTTCCGGCTCCGGAGCTTGCGTTCAATATGGTCCGTGCTTTGGTGGAGCGGGTATCGCTTGCAGAGGTGAATGCGATGGCCCGGGAATTGATGGAGCCGAAGAATCGGGTCGTTCTGGTGATGGGGCCCGATCAGATTCTTGAGGCGGTCAATGAGGAGGCGGTCAGGAACGTGGTGCTAGCGGTCGATCAGGCGGAGGTTCTACCCTACGAAGACAAGCTCGCACAGTCCAGTCTCCTGGAGAAGGAACCGGTTGAGGGCACAGTCATTGATACGGAAGAAATTCCCGAACTCGGAGCCAAGCGGGTTGCTTTGTCGAACGGGGTGCAAGTGTATCTCAAAAAGACCGATCTCAAAAAGGATGAGATCCTGATCCGTGCGATGAGCCGTGGAGGCGTTTCCCTGCATGGCTTGGAGGATAGGATCAACGCACTATATGTTGCTCATGTGGTGGGCTCATCCGGGTATGGCTCGTTTTCGAGCACGGATTTGCAAAAGTTCTTTGCCGGTAAGTCCGTGCAGTTCAGCACGGAGATCGAACCCTACCGTGAAAGTTTCAGTGGGGCATGTTCGCCGCAGGACATCGAGGTGTTCTTTCAACTGTTGCATTTGGCGCTTCAGCAGCCCCGATATGCTGAGGACGCCTTCCAATCATTCAAGAGCCGGATGGACGCTTATCTCAGAGACCAGGCGAAGGATCCGATGTTTCATTTTTATTTGAAGGTGAATGCGGTTTTTGGGCAGAACCATCCGAGGTCATGGCCAATGATGAAGGTGGAGGATATTCCCGGAATTGACTATGAACGAACGCTGGACCTCTACCGGCAGCGTTTTGCGGACGCCGACGATTTTGTGCTGACAGTAGTGGGCAACTATGACGAACCCTTGCTCCTCGACATGCTGAAAAAGTATGTGGCCAGCTTGCCTGTGGTGGAAGGTGCTGAGGATTGGGTCGATCATGGAGTCAGGAGGCCGTCCGATGCTCAGGTTCACGCCGTCTACAAAGGCGTGGATGACAAGAGCATGAGCGTGATGGCCTATGCGAAAGAGGCTCCGTATTCTCACGAAGGTATGCTCAAACTTGCGGCGCTCGAACAGGTCTTGAACATCGTTCTGATTGAAGAAGTGAGGGAGAAGATGAGCGGGGTCTATGCGATCCAGGCGAACGCCAGATTCAGAAGGGCTCCCGTTGGTCAGGCGGAGTTGATCGTCTCCTTCCCGTCCGCTCCCGAATCGGTGGAACCGATTGAGGCAAAAGTGGTCGCGATACTGAGGGACATTTTGGATAACGGCGTGTCGGATCTGAATGTCTCCAAAGTGAAGGAGACCATGAAGCGTGCCTTTGAGCGACAGCTTCAGGAGAACCGGTATTGGCTCGAGGCGATCAATGAATGTGCGTTCTGGGGCGAGGATTTTTCACATGTCGTGGATCCGTCGGAGTTGGATGCGATCGACAGCGCCTTCATCGTGGACGCGATTCGCTTGCACTTTGATCCGGCCACCTTTGCCCGTGTGACCTTGTATCCTGAGGCGATGGATCCTAACCGTGCGAAGGCTGAAGTGGAGCCCGAGGCTGCTGCAAGTATGCCTGATCCTGCAACCGCTGCGGTTCTTTGAGCTGACCAATGGCCGGTGGGCGTTTGACATTAGGCATTCCCTCGATTGAGTTGCAGCTCTTAAGCCGTTCCTATGGAAGGGACGGAACGCATCAATCATGAGTAAGGAAAGTGTATCAGTCTATTTTGGAACCATGACCGGTAACGCCGAGGAGCTGGCCACCCGGACGCGGGACGCAATTGCGGATCTTGGAATAAAGGTCACCATGGAGGATCTTGCCAAAGTTCCTGCGGCGCGTATCGCCGGGGATGGCGAGGCGGTGTTCGTTATATCGACATGGGGCGATGGTGAGCCACCGGACGAGGCCGAAGAGTTTTACTATGCCGTGATGGATGGCAAAGCCGGCAGCATCGAAAACCTCCGTTATGCGGTGGTGGCGCTTGGAGATTCATCCTATGATGATTTCTGTGGATGCGGCCGCAAGCTGGATGATGCGCTGCAGAAACAGGGGGCGCAGCGTGTGCTCAACCGGGTGGATTTGGACATCGACTACGACGAGGGCTTTGAGGGCTGGCTGGAGCGCTATCTCGCTTACTTGCAGGATCGCTGATTGGCAATGGTGCCCGGAAAGGGACTTGAACCCTTACACCTTTCGGCACCAGATCCTAAGTCTGGCGTGTCTGCCAATTCCACCATCCGGGCTTGATCGCGAAGTAGAGCCATCTGGTTCTCTCGCGTCGTTGAGTCCATGACTATTCGACTCCGGCCCGGACAATCAACCTCAAAAACGCTTTTCGCACTTTACAATACGATTTTGTCCTGAAGATTCGAGACGCTTCATGAACCCGACGACACCATCTGAATCATCCGGCTGCGGAATGCCGCCTGCCGCTATCGGCGGAACCCTCCCGACCGTGCTCGCGCCGATGCAGGATGTGACAACACTTCCGTTCATGAAGGTCATCGCGCGGTGTGGCAGTCCCGACATCTTTTTCACCGAGTATTTCCGGGTGTATCCGCACTCCAGCCTGGAGAAGCACATTCTTGCATCGATAACCGCCAACGGAACCGATCGTCCGGTCATTGCGCAGGTTCTGGGGAACAGCTTGCCGGATATCCGCCGGATCACGGCATTGCTGCAGCAGCATCCAGTGGCCGGCATCGACCTCAATGTGGGATGCCCGGCTCCGAAAATCTACAAAAACAAGGCAGGCGGCGGTTTGCTCGCTGATCTCCCCTTGCTCGACCGGATCCTCGAGACTCTGCGCGAATCGATCACGGAAACCCGATTCTCGGTCAAGGTCCGATTGGGTTTCGACTCCTTTGAACCCTTTGAACCGGTGCTTGAACTCATCCGGAAGCACCGGGTGGACTTCGTGACCATCCACGCGCGGACGGTGCGTGAGATGTATCGGGGCGAACCCCACTACGAGTTCATCGCGAAGGCCTGCTCGTGCCTCGACATTCCGGTTATCGCCAACGGCAACCTCAGTTCGCCGGCCAAGGCGATCCGCATCGCCCGTGAAACCGGTGCGGCCGGTGTGATGATCGGACGGGATGCGATCCGCAACCCGTGGATCTTTCGTCAGATCCGGGAGGCTACGCAGGGGATGGAGCCCTTTCAGCCGACATTGGCTGATGTCAGAACCTATATCGACTGGATTTTCACAGCCAATCCCGGCCGTCCTGATGCTACCGAGCGTGCCCGGGTCAGCCACCTTAAGAAGTTCGTCAACTTTATCGGGCAAGGAGTGGATCCGCAGGGCCGTTTCGTCAAAACCATGCGGCGGGCGGAGAATTCGACTGACTTTTTCCGGGTCTGTGACCATTTCCTCATCGAAGGTGGCCGCGATGCCGAACCCTTCCCGATGGAGCCCTACGCTGGCGTGGTCGCCCGCCCCAACTGTGAGTGATGCGTTTTGCCGGAAGCGCGCGGCGTGTTTATGAAGCGGCTTGTTCAGCAAGGGGCTGGATAATTTACGCAATTCATATTGCGGATGTCGGTTTGGGGCCTTTCTGAATCCCCGTCAGAAAGGACTGGTTTTTCTTTCCAACGGAAGTTATTCTCCACTTAGGTCGAGAGATGGCGTCAGTTTGGTTACTGGACAGTAAAGTTA
Organism: Opitutales bacterium; assembly: GCA_016933595.1. Lineage (GTDB taxonomy): Bacteria > Verrucomicrobiota > Verrucomicrobiia > Opitutales > JAFGAQ01 > JAFGAQ01. Next base: position 10,933 of record JAFGAQ010000104.1, read on the forward strand.
ACTTGCGGTTCCGCCCGAGGCGCTGGAGTTCCAGTATTACGGTATTTCTGTCCGGCATCTCGCCGGGAGCGTTACCAATCCCCATATGATTTGTTTCATGAAGCGTTATCGACGTCATTTGTCAGTGCTTGTAATGACGGCACTTTGCGTGTTTCTGAACGTTTCCGGTGTCCGGGCCGGAGATAATCCGGATGAGAAGTTCACCTTTGTTGTCGTGCACGGTGCGACAGCGGGTGGATGGGAATGGAAGTCCGCGGGCAATTGCCTGATGAACGATGGGCATACGGTTTATCGTGCCACCCTCTCTGGACTCGGGGAGCGTTTTCACCTGGCAAATGCGGAAGTCAATCTGGATACCCACATCAAGGATGTGGTGAACCTGATTCTGTTCGAAGATTTGCACGATGTGGTTCTAACCGGGCATAGCTATGGAGGAATGGTCATCACCGGGGTGATGGATCGCATTCCGGAAAGGATTCGACACGTGATCTATCTCGATGCGGCGGTTCCTGAAGATGGCGAATGTATTTATGATATCGTCGGTGGTCCTCCTCCGGGAGCAGTGGTGAAGGATGGGTTGGTGCATTTCGGGTGGGGAAATCCGGAAGGACCGTATCCGACGAATACTCCGCATCCTGAAAAAACATTTAGTCAGCCGGTCTCATACAAGAATCCGGAAGCACTGAGTTTGCCGGTGACCTATGTGGCATTTGTTCCTGCAGACCAGAAGATCGAGGATCGTGCGAAAACGGACAAGAGTTGGCAACGGGCCGAAGCGCGCGGTTGGACTGTCCGGACTTTCCCGGGGCATCATGTGGCCCATCAGGAAGACCCAGCCGGGGTGGCCGCCCTTATGGTTGAATCCGTGTCTGACCAGAACAGGGTTAAGCCGGATTGAGTATCCGGGGAATGGCGATCCCGCACACTGAAATGAAACAAACGAGGCATCGAAGTTATGTTCTAATGTTAGCGTGATGTCTGTTTTGTCCCGGCCTTTGGGCGGCCCGGCTCTTGTTTGTCCCAATCCATTTATGAATCGATTCCTTTGAAACACCAAATCACCCCATGAAAAACACCTCAAATATCAAACATTTGCATTGGAAGTCCGCAATGATGGCAGCCGTCGCTTTTGGATGCGGCTTATCAACTCTGCATGCTACTGATGCTGCACCGGTGCGTGCGGTCATTGAAACGGCTGAGATTGGAGCGCCGATATCACCTTACGTGTATGGCCAGTTTGTGGAACACATCCACGACCTGATGAACGACACGCTTTGGGCCGAGATGCTGGATGATCGCAAGTTCTTCTATCCGGTCTTGGCCGAAGAACCACCACCGCCGGAGAATCCCGGCCGGTTCGGGCGGTCGCCCCAGCGCAGGTGGCTCGCAGTTGGCCCGATTGCCGATGTTGTGATGGATGTGCAGGAACCGTGGGTGGGTGAGCACTCGCCGCGGGTATCGCTGGCCGGCAATGATCCACGCGGGATCCGTCAGGGTGGTATGGCTGTGAAGTCCGGCAAACGCTACTCAGGGCGTGTCATCGTGTCGGGCGACTCAGGTGCCGCTGTTCAGGTGGCTTTGATCTGGGGAGAGGGCGCATCGGATCGGCAGACCCACAAGATCCCGCGACTGAAGTCTGCGTTCAAGGCACACGAGTTTGAGTTTACCGCAGGAGTGGATAGCACGGATGTCCGGCTCGAGATTACCGGCACCGGAAAGGGTTCATTTCGAGTTGGGGCAGTGTCGTTAATGCCGGCCGACAACGTGGAAGGTTTTCGTAAGGAGGTGATCGAGGCGCTCGCATCGCTCCGTTCGGGCGTGTATCGGATCGGAGGCAATTTTATCTCTGGTCATGAATGGCGCGAGGCTGTCGGGCCGCGCGACCTCCGGGCTCCGACAATGGACCCGGTGCGCCCATTCGCGCAACCCAACGATATCGGAACCGATGAGTTTATCACCCTGTGCCGGTTGCTTGGAGTGGAGCCTTACATCACTGTCAATGCGGGATTTGGCGATGCATGGTCCGCCAGGCAACTCGTTGAATACTGCAATGGAGCGGCAACTACGCCCATGGGTCTTTGGCGCGCGGAAAACGGACATCCCAAACCGTATGGGGTGAAGTATTGGGGAATTGGCAATGAGCCTTGGGGCGACTGGCAGTTCGGCGCCATGGCGATGGAGCAGTTCCTGATCAAACACAACCTGTTTGCCAAGGCGATGCGCAGCGTGGATCCGGGTATTGTCCTGATCGCAGGAGGTGCGATGCCCGACACGATGACTTGCTCGAAGCAGACTCTTCGCATTACCGGCGAAATCAAGACCGAGCTTCTCGGACCCGCAGACTGGACCGGAGGCTTCCTGACGAAATGCTTCGAGAATACTGATCAGATCGCTGAGCATTTTTACGCCTACACCAGCCGTCGCTTTGATGTGGAGAAAGGTGACAGTGTCCCGCTTGATGCCGATGAGCCGCTCATCGAGTGGATGCGCCGTCCCGCCAATCACGTTCGCGTAAAGGCGGAGGCGTATCATGATTACATGGAACTGGTTCCCGCGCTCAAGGAAAGGCCGATTCCGATCAACATGGACGAGTGGGCCTATGCAGGCGAGTCGATGACCCGCTACAAGACGGTTCCGGCGATTGCGTGGGTGTTTCACGAAATGTTCCGTTACCCTGAGATTTTCCAGATGGCAGCTTACACTTTTGGCACTTCGCTCGTCAGCGTAAACCGAACGGATGCGGTGCTCAATCCGACCGGACTCTTGTTCAAGATGTATCGCGACCATTTCGGAACAATCCCGGTGGCTGTAGTCGGTGATTCGCTTCCGCCAGCCCCGCGGTATCCGGAAGGTGGACAGGATCCACGCGTGAATGCCGGTAGCCCGACGCATCCGCTCGACGTCGCGGCCGCATGGACCGAGGACCGGTCGGCGCTGACGATTGCCGTGATCAATCCCAACGAAACTGGGCATAGTCTGGAGTGGATCATTCGCGAAGCGAATCTGGAAGGCTCTGGCACGATTTGGCGTATGGCTCCATCGGATATTAACGCGGAGATCGTGGTAGGTGAGAAATCGGAGGTCGAAGTCGAAGCGATCGCACTGGACGCAGTGCCGGCATCGGTTGAGCTGCCACCTTTCAGTGTCAGTATCTACGTGTTTCCGGCCCGCGCATCGGGATCATGATATCGGAATAACATTCCCATGAATCTGCAACGCAAACATCGATACACCGGCTGGGTCTGTTGGCTCTTCTGCGCGATTGCCGCGGGAATTGCTCATGGGCAGCAGGCGAATGTGAACCTCGACTGGGACCCCCATCGTAACACCGGGAACCTGATTCCCTTCAGCGCCCCGTTGAATTCGCCCGAAGTCCATGATGACCGCACGGTCACGTTCCGGGTGCTTGCTCCGCACGCGCAGACGGTCGCCCTCAATGGCGCGATTTTGACCGAGCTCGGGCGCGAATGGGGCGAGACCCTTCCGTTCGTGAAAGGCGAGGATGGCATCTGGACGCTGACACTCGGGCCCATTCGACCCGATATCTACGCTTATCATGTGCAGATCGATGGCGTGCAGACCGTGGACCCTTCCAATACCATTGCTGCATTCAC
>JAFGAQ010000105.1 GCA_016933595.1 Opitutales bacterium
ACAATCGAAACCATAAAGGCGGCTACCTTGGCGAAAAACAAGCGGTATCCATTGGCCGATAAACGCTCCTGAGGAGAGTCCGTCAGTACCCCGATCAAAGAGATGTAGGGGATCGTCACCGCGGTGAACATGAGCGTTACAAAGATGTAGGTAGCATAGGCCCAGATCAACTTGCCCGCATAGTCAAAATCCGGAGTGGTGAAGGTCAGGAAAACCGAGATCCCGAAGGGAACCGCCAAAAACAGGAAATAGGGCCGGTATCGGCCCCATCGGGTGGTGAACCGGTCCGTTATCAATCCCATGAGCGGATCCGTGATCGCGTCCAGAAAACGCACGAGCAAAAACAGCAACGCCATGTCCTTCGGGTTCAGTCCATACACGTCGGTGTAGAAGAACGCAATAATCAGGAACATGGACGAAATGACCACATTCACGGCCATGTCACCGGCTCCAAAGCCGACTTTTTCCAATACAGATAGTTTGGGATGCTTCATGTTGATTTGGGGATGGATCATGCCTCCACAGAATACCGGGATTCTCCCTGCATCGGCCGCACTCTTGACGGACTGCTGTTGCCAGGAGGCCCGGTTCGTGAACGCAGTTCAGATGAAAGGTTCAACTACACATGCGCCGAAACCCACACTGAACCGACAATCAAAGTTCAGCTTTTATTGATTCTTTCGGCCGTATTTCAGCCAATGCTTCGTCCAAAATGATGTCGGCAAACACCCAATCGAACCAGAACCCGTGCACCGGCGTCCCCCGATCGTGGGCGGGCAAACGGTCGCGTTCCAACAGCCGGCTGGCTTCATCCAGCATCGCGAGCGCCTCCCCTTCGGACGCGGTCTTGTGAAGGTTCAGCGCCAACAATGCCATTGCTGTCACCTCCCGGGGCGCATTGTGATCCGGCGTATCCAGACAACTCCGGCACCACTGAATCGAATTTGAGTAGTTGCCACTTCGGTATTCGAAGAGCGCAATCGCCATCGCATGCCATGCCGCCTCGAAATACACGCCCCTCTTGATCTCCTTGCCCGATCGCTCAATCCCATCTTGCACCATCGGCTCGAGCTTGCGGAGCAACAATCCATTCGCCGGCCGGAGAAGACTGATCTTGATAAATCGATCAACAAACGGGCGGTGGGCATCGTCATACCTCGAAATCACCCTATCACGAAAGGATTCGTAGGCATCATGATCGCCCGCCTTTACAATGCACGGTCCTACTTCCAAAAAATCCAGACTCGATACATCCGCATTCTCATAGTCATTCACCCTTAGCAACTGCAGGAAGCGATGGCTCGCCTCGAGCCATCTGTCATGGTAGACATGCCATTCCCCCAGCTGCCGCAATACCGAAGCCGCGACAAGCGAGGGCTCTTCAAGAGGCATCTCCATCGCCAACTTGTCAGCCTCCGCGTAACGGCCCTGGCTAATCATCAGGGATGCTTGTGTCAGCTTTTCCCGCTGCTCCGCTTCCTCGCGCAGCTTCATCTGCTGGTGTTCCGCCGCCATAGCACGTTGCTTCGCTTCACGCTCCCGCAAAAAGAGCAGAGTCGACACCCCCGTGCCCATCACCAGCGCCAACGCCACCAACGCTCCCCCGACAAACATCCCCTTGTTCCTGCGGATGAACTTTCCGGCACTGTGTGACCAACTGCCCGGATGCACCAGAACCACATGGCCGTTGAGGAACCGTTCAATGTCCATGGCCAGCGCATTCGCCGTCTCATATCGGAGGCTACGGTTCTTCTCCAAGGCCTTGAGGACCACAAAGTCAAGTTCCTGCCTCAAAGCCCCTATCAAACACGAAACCGCAGACCCACGGACCTTCGCGCGCCTCATGCGTTCCTCAACTGCAAGCCTCAAATACTTCTCCGAAGGACGGGCCGGCAAGGACTCCTGAACCACCCGGCGCAATTCGGCAGTCGTCAACTCCATCAATTCATTGGCGTCGAAGGGCGTGTCGCCCATGAGCAACTCGTACAACAACACGCCCAAGCTGTAGACATCACTCCGGGTATCCACGTCCAAGCCATTGAGGTCCAACTGCTCTGGACTCATGTAGGCGGGCGTCCCCACCAGCTGTTCCTTGCGTGAGCCCGGACGCCTGCGCGTGAGTCGGGCCTCGGTAATCCGGGCAATTCCAAAGTCGATCACCTTCGGAATCGCTTCCCCATCCTTCCGGCAAACCATGATATTCGACGGCTTGATGTCACCGTGAATGATCCCTTTCTGATGCGCGTGTTGGATCGCATGGCAAACCTGAACGAAAAGCTTCAGACGCGCCCTCAAATCGAGTGAATTCTGATCGCAGTATTTCGTGATACTGGTGCCCCGCACATGCTCCATCACGAAATAGGGTGAACCATTACGGGTTTCGCCGGCATCATAAACATGGGCAATGTAAGGATGGTCCATCATCGCCAACGCCTGACGTTCCGCCTTAAAACGCGTGATCACCTCCGGACTTTCCATGCCGATGCGCACGATTTTGACCGCCACCATGCGGCGCACCGGCTCCTCCTGTTCGGCAAGATAAATTACGCCACACCCCCCATCCCCAATGCGCTGGATGAGGTTGTATCGACCAATTCTGACACCCAGGCTCTCCTGCTGGAAATCCCCTTCCTCGAGCAAAGGATCATTCGCCAGATCACGGAGCCGGATCAGTTCATCCGCCCTCTCCACAACCTCCGACCCTTCCTCGAAAAAGGACTCCGCATCTCCCACCGATTCCACCAGTTTCAGGATGCGCGCGATCTGTTTCTCGTCGTCTCCCAAAGCCTCTTTCAGGTATGCCAGACGCTCAGTTTCATCCTCGCATGCCAACGCGCGCTCAAACACTTCACTTTCATCGCAAGGATTTGTATCCATGATCCCACCTGCGCATCAGCCTTCTCCGCCGGATATCGATTGGAACAACCACGCCTTGCAGTATGCCCAATGCCTTTCGACGGTTCGCTCGCTCATCCCCATTATCTCGGCTACCCTTTGGTTCGAATGCCCACCATAGTATTTCAACAGCACAATTTGGGCCTTCTCCGGATGGACGCATTCGAGCCGCGATAGCGCTTCATCAATCAAGAGCACCTTCTCATCTCCTGAAGTATCGGCCAAATCAACCAGATCAATGTCCACCCGCACCATTGCGCCTCCCCTTTTCAAGGCGTGCTTCCGCCGGACACTCTCGATCAGAATCCGCCGCATGGCTTTCGCTGCAGCTCCAAAGAAATGCGCCCGGTTGTCCCATTTTCTACCTTTGCGATTGCCGCCCCTCGAGACTCTGAGCCATGCCTCATGAACCAATGCGGTCGGCTGCAAGGTGTGATCCCGCCTCTCCTGCGACATCCGCGACGCAGCGTAGCGACGCAACTCATCGTAAATCAGCGGAAGGTCATCCGCCAAAGCGTAGTCCGGGTTCTCCATCCGGTTCAGGATAATCGTGAGGTCCGCCACATCCCGTCCTAAACCATGGGAGGCCAAAGCTCCATCGGATACCGACAGAGCCCGGAGCGGGGATGCCGGGCATGGTTTCATAAAAAGGGTATATGGATCAAAAACAATGATCGCTTGCGGTGCTGAAAATCTCAACACATCGACATCTCACTGTGGACTCCTATTCCACTTTACAGTCCAACCGCCATCCCGAAACAAGCGCTGACCCGCATAATGCCTTCCATTGAAAATGGCTCCAAAAAACACAGGAACATCCAGACGGCTTTTCGGAGTTCATAAGCCACCCATCCAACTTAAGAACAGGTGAAAAAATGGCGCACCCTGAGGGAGTCGAACCCCCAACCTTCTGATCCGTAGTCAGATGCTCTATCCAATTGAGCTAAGGGTGCGCTTTGAAGTTTGGAAATATGGTGAGGGGTCCGGAAGAAATCAAGCAATAAATTGTCGGGTTTCACACAAGGGGTGTGATCATAACTACGGGGAAAGTTAGACTCTTCTTATTGAGACACGGTCTCACTGTACAAGCAAAGCGGAATATGCTTTATAC
>JAFGAQ010000106.1 GCA_016933595.1 Opitutales bacterium
GTAGTGCCACTTCCCGGGGACAGCCGCACAGAATGCGTGCAAGCGTCCTTCCGGCTCAGGCTCGAATTGATCGGCCTGGGCAAATACTACTCCACTAGTTCCCAGCGAACACGCGACAAGGCCTTGCTTGACCACGCCCGAGCCAACTGCCCCGGCTGCCTGGTCGCCCGCTCCGGCCACTATCTTCACATCCGCGCGGAACCCGAAACGCTTCGCGAGCTCAGCGTTCAATGTTCCCGTCACGTCCGGAGATTCATGGACCTTACCGAGCATCGAAGGCTTCACGCCACAAGCGGCCAGCATGGTCTGCGACCAGTTTCTGGCGCCCACGTCAAGCAGGGACATCCCGGAGGCATCGCTCACATCCGTGGCGAACACGCCGGACAAACGGTAGCGGATGAAATCCTTCGGGAGAAGGATTTTGTCCACCCGCGCCCACACTTCCGGCTCGTTCTTCTGCACCCAAAGGATCTTGGGTGCGGTAAAGCCGGTCAGCACGGGATTTCCGGTGATGCGCAACACCTCCTGGGCACCCACCCGTTGGGTGAGAGCGGCACATTCGGCGCTGGTCCGCTGGTCATTCCACATGATACAGGGACGGAGCACGCGTCCGGCAGCATCCAGCAACACCAGACCATGCATCTGCCCTGTCAAACCAATCGCTTCTATGGAAGCCGGATCACAGGCCTTCGAGATCTCCTCCAGACAGTGCAGGGTAGCCTTCCACCAATCTTCGGGATCCGATTCGGCCCAGAGCGGATGGGGTGTTTTGAAGTTATAGGTCGGACCGACCTTAAACACCACATCGCCCTGACGGTTGACCACCACCGCCTTGGCGGAGGAGGTCCCAATGTCTATGCCGATGGAGAGCGACATCACATGTAATCGTTGAGGATATTTTCAAGCATTTCCTGGCGGCCACTTGCGAGCACCGGTTCAGGATGCGAGAGGGCGTATGCCGAGAGGGATTCCAAGGTGGCAGTCTTATCTTCCACCGTCTTGCCCACTCCGCTGTCGAAGGTTGCATAACGGGCCTTCACAAACTCTTCAAAACGACCATCCGCCTGAATCGCAGCTGCGATCTTGAGGCCGCGCGCAAATGCATCCATACCGCCAATGTGAGCGTGGAACAGATCCACCGGCTCATGGGATTCGCGGCGGCGCTTTGCGTCGAAATTCAGACCACCGGTGGTGAAGCCGCCCATTCCGAGAACGATCAGCATCACTTCCACGTTGGTGTAAAGGTTGGTCGGGAACTGGTCGGTATCCCATCCGATGAGCTCGTCCCCACGGTTCGCGTCGATGCTGCCCAGAGCGCCGGCGTTGACGGCCACAGTCAATTCGTGGAGCATGGTGTGACCTGCGAGCGTTGCGTGATTGGTCTCGATGTTGAGTTTGAAGTCCTTCAACAGACCGTATTCACGCAGGAAGTTAAGGCATGCAGCCGAGTCACTGTCGTACTGGTGAGTGGTCGGTTCACGCGGCTTCGGTTCGATGTAGAACTGGCCCTTGAATCCGATCTTCTGCTTGTAGTCCACAGCCATGTGCAGCAAATGAGCCAGATGATCCAGCTCACGCTTCATGTCGGTGTTCCAAAGGGTTGAATAACCTTCACGGCCTCCCCAGAAAGTGTAGCCCAATCCACCCAAGCGATGGGTAGCGTCCATGGCAGCCTTTACCTGAGCGGCCGCATAGGCATAGACGTCGGCATTTGGCGAGGTACCACCACCCTGAGAGAAACGCGGATGGGAGAACAGACATGCGGTTCCCCAGAGCAGCTTCTTTCCGGTTTCCTGCTGCTTGGCAGCCAGCTTGTCCACCACCTTCTCGAGAGCAGCATTGGACTTCGCAAGGTCATTCAGCTCAGGAGCGATGTCACGGTCGTGGAAGCACCAGAAATCGATTCCGATCTTGTCGAGGAATTCGAAGAATACATCGACACGCTTGATGGCGTTTTCAACCGAAAGACTACCATCATCCCAAGGCATCAGCGCCGTGCCACCACCGAAAGGATCGGACAGGACGCCACGCATCACGTGCCAGTAAGGAGCGGCGAAACGCAGGTGCTCGGCCATAGTCTTGCCAGCGACCACTTCAGAAGCGTTGTACTGCTTGAATGCAAACGGATTGCGACTCTTTGGGCCTTCGTAGGCGATTTTTGGAACGTCAGGAAAATAGCTTGTGCTCATATGATTCGGGATAGATGGATAATGGATCAGGGGTTAATGAGTCCCTCATTGGCCGCATGGCCGCAGACAAAACTCCGATTATGAAATGGAGTATAACCCAAATGGCCCTGCATCGAAAGCGCATTTTGCGGATTTCTGTTGTGTTTTTGCGCCAAACCACTGAAAGTGTGTCCTGTGAAGAGCAACCGTGTCGCCCTTGTTCTCTCCGAGATCAATACTTACCGGCTTATACCGGGAATCCACCGGATTGCAGCCTTGGGACGGGACTACTGGCTGATCGACATATACCGTCCTCTGGATGAACTCAAACGCCTGCTCAAGCAATGGAAACCGGTCGGCCTGATCCTCGAATGGATGCCGGAGGTATCCCCCGAACTGCTGGATCTGGGTATTCCGACTGTCGTGTCGGTCAAAAACATGGAACCTGGCGGGCCGCCGAGTGTCGACGTGGACGATGACCGGGTGGGCCAACTGGCTGCCCACCACCTTATTGGGCTGGACTTGCGGCATTTCGCATTTCTCGGGGAACCGATGCCCTATGCGCATGAACGCTGCGATGCCTTCTCCCGAACCCTTGGCGAACACGGGTTTGACTGTGAGGTGTATTTTGAGCCGCCGCGGGCCCACCGGAAATACATCGAACACTGGCATGAGTCAGACTCCCGGTTAATCCGCTGGTTGAAGGCGCTTCCCAAACCTGTAGGCATCTTCGCCGCTCACGACCCTTCCGGACGTCTGCTTGCCGAATGCTGTCACCAAATCGGAATCCTGATTCCGGATCAGGTCGCGATTATCGGCGCCAACAATGACCATCATGTCTGTGGAATGACCTACCCGCCGCTTTCGAGCATCGAAATCCCCTGGGACATGATCGGCTACGAAAGCGCCAAACTCATGGAGGAGATCCTACGCGACAAATCGTCTTCACGTCTATCGCGCCCGCCACTTCTCATTCCGCCGACACGGGTGGTTTCCCGCCGCTCCAGCGACTTCCTCTCAGTGTCGAGCCCGGTGCTTTCCCGCGCCCTCGAATACATCCGTGAGAACGCTACCGAAGGGATTACGGTTAAAGACGTGATCGACACCCTGCATGTGTCGCGACGGTCGCTCGAGCGCGAAATCCGCCAAATGCTCAACCGGAGCCTCCACGAGGAGATCATCCGGCAGCGAGTCGAGCACGCCAAACATCTGCTGGCGCATCAGGACATCCCAATCGACGAAGTGGCGGAGTTGAGCGGCTTTTCAAGAGTTGAACGACTCGGCGTCAATTTCCGCAAATTGGAGCAATGTACCCCAAGCGCATTCCGGCGCATGTCGCGAACCGGATCTCCTGTTGGGATCAGAAAATGAGAACCGGTCTCGCTTTACTCAAAGACCATCCGCTTCTAATGTCACGGAATTGCAACGCATACCCCTTTTTCTCAAATTGCCCCCATGAAGCTCATCCGTTCGCTGATCCTTTGCATTCTTCTTCTGCCCGCAGCACTCAGTGCCCGCACTATTGTGGACGCTCATGGGCCACTGCACATCGATGGCCCAAACATCAAGGACCAATACGGACGCGTCGTGCAGCTCCAGGGGATGAGCTTTTTCTGGCACCAGTGGGAAAACTCGGCCGCTTATTGGAACCGGGATGTGATCCGCTGGTTGAGAGAAGACTGGAAACTGCCGATCGTGAGAGGCGCCGTCGGCGTGAATCCCGGGGATTGCTGCGACTACCTTGGGGATCCCGTCAGCGCCATGAATGCAATCACGCGCTTGATAGACGCCTGTGTGGATGAAGGGATCTACGTGATTGTGGACTGGCATTCCCATCACCTGCTTCTCGATGAAGCCACCACCTTCTTCGATGCGATCGCCAGTCGCTATGGCGACACCCCCAACATCATCTACGAGATCTTCAACGAGCCGGTGGAATACGATTGGAGCAACCAGATCAAGCCATATGCCGAGCAGATCATAACCACGATCCGCACCCACGCCCCGAATGCGATCATCGCAGTCGGAACCCCCAACTGGGATCAACGGGTATCCCATGCCGCCGCAGATCCGATCACCCAAGATAGTCTGGGCAACCCGGCTTACAACATCGCCTATGTCATGCATTTCTATGCCGGCGATCCCAACCATGCGCTCGACGGCAGCGGATATGTCAACCTGAAGAGGGAAACGGAAACCGCGCTGAACAAGGGGCTGTGCGTGATCGTGACCGAAGCCGGTGCAGTTGGGACAAGCGCCGGACCCAACAATGTCATCAACTGGCCAGAGTGGGACCGTTACGTCGAGTGGATGGATTCCAAGTCCATCACATGGCTGCAATGGTCCCTGAGCATCAAAAACGAAAAGGGTAGCGCCCTTTATCCATCCGCCAGCATCGCCGGATCCTGGAGGGAGACTGACCTCACCCCTGAAGGACGACGCATGCGGGAGTATTTCCGCAACACCGTCACCATCCCGGATGATCCAATTTCAATGCAACTGCTGGACCGGGACATGGTTGCCATCAGTCACGCCGGTGGCGCGGCTTCGTTCGCAATTACCGCAAACCTGCCATGGACAATCACCGGACACGAAGGTATTCCGGGACTTCACCTCTCCGCAACGTCCGGAACCACAGCGGGAATCGTCAACGTGCAATTGACCCCGAGTCAGGGCATCGACCGGACCATTGAGTTGTGGGTATCCGCCAACCGCTTGGGAGGAGATCCAATCACACAAAGACTGGTGATCGAACAACGCGCCGTCCCACTCGCGAAAACCACGCTTTTCCGATTCCACCGGAGCGACAACTCCAGTCACTTCTTCACGGCAAACCCGGATGAACGGGATTCCATTCTGGCAAATCTCCCTTCCAACGTTTGGACCCTTGAGGGACGCTCCCATCAGGTGATCGCCAACGAAACACCCTTGAGCAAACCGGTCTATCGTCTCTACAACCGAATTGCAGGCAGCCACTTCTACACCATGACCCGCGCTGAACTGGATCAGGTGCTCGCGACGATGGGCGACTTTTTCACGCTCGAAGGAGTGGCGTTTTTCGCCTTGGACGCGCCCCATCAGGGAGCCCTGCCGGTATACCGTTTCTATTCACCGCCGACCGCATCCCACTTCTTCACCATCAGCGAGGCTGAAAAGCAATGGATCATCGACAACATCGATCCGTCCCGTCTTCGCTATGAGGGAGTCGCATGGTATGCGTTTCCTTGAAGAAGCATAGAGAACTGAGCTTAACCATCCCCACACCAATCGACGACTGGTCGGATGCTATTGACTACTGGATGATTCCGGCAGTCCGGGGTAGCGCGGTTCGAGGATCCGGAGACTCTCGAACACCTCTGTGGCACGGGCGTTGTCACCGACTTCGCTGTATGATTTTCCGAGAGCAAAGAGGAGGTCGGGATCGTCATCGATCCATATCCTCGCGTCCTCCAGCCAGGGAATCGCATCTTTCGCGGAGCCCAAGCCAAGCAGCGCCATGCCATAATTCCGCTTCAGAACCCAATCCTCCGGCCATAGGTTAATGGCCTGCTCGTAGAGGCTTCTGAGAGCCGGAAGCGGATTGGCGCCATCTCCAAACAGCAGCCGATTGGCGGTGTCAATCCGTTTGGTCCAAAGCTCCACCCGTGCGGCATGATCCCGCTGTCCGGTGAAGGGAGGAGATGCAAAGCGATTGAGCAGCTCATGAATGATCATGGCCTGCTCGTAAACCGTGTAGCCCAGCCGCATGCGAAGATCAGCATCACTCAATGACTGAGGCCGTTTTTCCGAAACCAACTCCCCCCGCACCAAGGCACCGCTAACCGCATCATACAAAGACTCCGCCACCCTACAGCTTCCCCAGAAGGTCAAGTGCACATGCTCATAGAGAAACTCGTCCCCGGGGATTCCATGGGAGTTCGTATCCACCACCATCTTGTCGAGATCCACCAGCGAACAACCTTCTCCGCCACTTTCTGCACATTCCCGGATCACTTGATTCAGAACGGTATCGGTCCGGAACCGCAACAAGTCTAAATCTCGGGCCCGGGCCAAAAAACGCCTGGCATCCGACCATCGTTTCTCCGCCAGCATCAGGCGACCGATACGGAAAGCCAAATCCGCATGCTTGTCGTCGATCTCCCATGCCCCCAAGTAGGCCCGCTCCGCCTCACCATGATTGCCTAGCGCAAACTGACGATCGCCTTCTTCCAAACCGGAATTCCATTGTTCCAGTTCCGCATCCGTCAGACCCTCGCGGTGGCCCGAGAGAAAAGGTGCAAAGTCCCGATCATTGGTCAACACACTGCACAACAACAAATCCGCTCCGCCCTTCCGTCCTGAACGGATAATCGAACGCAAATTTGCCGCAAACAATGAC
>JAFGAQ010000010.1 GCA_016933595.1 Opitutales bacterium
CGTCCCCATTCCTGCGGAAATGGTTACCAACACATTCCGTGAACGATACGCCACAATCAGACCAACAAGACCGGCAAACAACCGCGCCGGATCATGAAACAGATACGATCCGGATCTCACAAATGCCAAGTGCGGAATCGACAGCGATGCGAATACCGCAGCTGGAATGAACTGCATCATCGACTGGAGTGCCGGATGAATCTGGCCTCCACCCGATCCAGCCAGAAAAGACCAGCGAATTCCAAAGGTAAGTAGCCCGAGCAAAGCAACATACAACCACAAATTCGTTTGGTTCATGCTCGAGCCTTTCCATCCGATTGGTTCATAAAGTGCCCACCAACGATTCCCGCAATCGCTCCAATCAGCATTCCCAGATTGCACGGCAGACCGTGAAGCAGGAGCGCACACGCTCCCGCTATCCCAGCAGCCTTCCGGTTTTGTGGGCTCTTCATCACGCTCATGAGCATGGCTAGAAATGTCAGCGGAACCGAAAAACCGAGATCCCATTCCGGAGGTATGACCGCGCCCAGAACAGCCCCCGCTCCTGTTGCACCGACAAAGGCAATCCACATCAATAGAGCCACTCCAAAGTAGAACATCGCCTGGTGCGTCTCCTCCTTCGATTCATTGCTGAACTCTTGTAGGGACGTTGCATACGCCTGATCGGTCAGAAGATAGGCAATTCCCACACGGCCAAAGACCGGAGACGTCCCGAAATACCGGGACAACGATGCACTATACATCAGCATCCGCAGGTTAATGACAACACCGGTGATCAACATCACCGTCCATGAGGCATCCATGGCCATCAGTTGGGTTACTGCCAGCTGACTCGCCCCCGCAAACACGACCACCGACATCATCACCGCATCCACTGTGCTCAAACCGGCATCGATAGCGTTTGCCCCACAGATCATTCCAAAAGGGATCACGCCCAGCATGAGCGGACTCACACGAACCATGCCCTTAACAAAACTCCTACCCCTCTGCATATGTTCTCCTCAGTTTCCCCGCCGGGTTCCATGTCTACGCCAGCAGGATCCACCGACTCTGGATGCGGAGGACTAGCTTGACGTATTGTATTGGTCAATGTATTTATTGTCACCATGACAATATGGAATCCCGGCGACCTGCCCTCTGATGCTCCGCTCTATCGCACGATCGCCGATGCCATCGCGAGGGATGTGCAAAATGGGAAACTCAAGCCTGGAGACCGGCTACCTACCCATCGTGAACTTGCGGACCTTCTCGGCGTGACAGTGGGCACCATCACCCGCAGTTATGCGGAAGCCTCACGTAGAGGACTGACCAGAGGGGAAACAGGACGGGGAACCTACATCGGAAGCGTTTCAAGCAGGGAGCCTACCTTCGAGCATATTGAAGACTCCACCGATGCGGCAGTGGACATGGGCATCAACATTCCCCTGAGCTTCCTCGATCCAGACCTATCAGAGACTTTCCGAAAACTATCCCTCCGGACCGATCTTCAGTCGGCCCTGCGCTACTATCCCTCCCGCGGAGCCTTTCATGACCGGGAAATTGGGGCATCCTGGCTGATGGAACAACACCGTCTCCAAGTCAGCCCCGACAACATCCTGATCACATCCGGCGGACAGCATGCCCTCACCGTCGCATTGAGTGGCGCATTTCGTCCAGGAGACACCATTGCGGTCGAGCGCACCACCTACCCCATGATCAAAACCCTCGCCCGGCGCTTCAACCTTCGTCTGTTTCCCATACCTATGGACGATGAAGGCATGATCCCCGAATACCTGGAAGATGCATGCCGTATGAACAAAATCCACGGGATCTACTGCATGCCCTCAACCCAAAACCCGACAACCGCAATGATGAGCGAAGAGCGAAGGCTCCAACTGGGGCAAGTCGCCGAGCACAATAACCTCCTTATTCTTGAAGATGACGCTTACGCTCTGCTGAACGAGCATCGCTTGACACCCATCAGCGGACTATTTCCCTCTCTTGGGTTTCACATCGCAAGCTTTTCCAAACCTGTGACAGCCGGTTTGCGCTTCGGATACCTCTCTGCGCCTGAATCCTTTGTGAAGCGGGTCGAGCACGCCATTGCTGATACCCAATGGATGGCTTCTCCGCTCAGTGCACGTATCGCACGGGAATGGATTCTCGACGGCATCGCAATCGCCACCATTTCACGCAAGCAACAGGAAGCCAGACGAAGGAATCTCCTCTGCCGGTCCATTCTGGAGGGCCAGATGCTCCACTCCATCGACACAGGCTACTTCGTGTGGCTCGAGCTTCCGGAGGATTGGACTGCAAGCGACTTCGCCCGCGAAGCCAGCGAAAAGAAGGTAATCGTCACTCCGCTGGAACACTACCTTATCGGAAGAGATAGACCAGACCACGAGGCTGTCCGCATCGCAATCAGCGGCCCCGAAAGCTTGCCCCAACTGGAACATGGACTCCGCGTCATCCGAAACCTCCTCGACCAAGCTGAGTTCTAACAGCATCCGAAAGATTCCTACCCAAATTTGAATCGGGGTAACGCTCTTTTCACAGTGTGCCACGATTCGCATTCTGATGGTCATACCGTAGGATCAGAACCGACTACCTGTTCTATTTCTCAGGCGACAGTCTATTGCTCGTCGATCCGATATTCCATTTATGATGAGTTTTTGAAAATGAAACTTCGCTTCGATCGGATTGAGGATGACACAATGCATTTCGTGGAACGTCTGGAATACAAAAAAGAATCATATCGAAAGCACCGGGACTGATCCTGCCGACAGTATCATCTTCATCCCGTTTTTTGGAGTCAGGATCCCAAAGACGAATGCAGGACTTCGAAAAGATCAGCGGTGAGTGAAGACCCTTACCATTTGTCGATGTCCATTCGATCAAGCGCACACGGCCCCTTGAGAAGGCTTGTTATCCGGCGAGTCAGCAAGTTGACAAAATCTCCAGGGTCTCAGGCAAAAGAGCGATCCTTGTCCTTAAGTAAGGAGCATCAGGATGGGACAACCAGGTCTTCGTATCCGCGGTGTCGTTTGACCCAGGTGGCGATGTAAGAGCAGGCGGGCACGACTTTCCAACCCGCGGCGCGGGCATGATCGAAGGCGGCCTGCGCCAGAACAGATGCCACTCCCGTGCCTCTCATTTCCGGCGGAACATAGGTGTGATCAAATACAACGCGGCCTCTATCCGGCGTGTATTCGAGGCAGGCTCCTCCCGGAGCAGTGAAGCGATGGCCTTCCACATCGTGGAACACTTCGATGGCTTGCTTTCGCTCTGGCTTGTCTTCTTCCATAGACTCAGTCATTACATTGTGCCCCGGTTGGATTTAATCCTGCATTGGAATCCAGAAGTGAAAAACCGTTCCCTCGCCCGATGTTTCGGCGAGTTCAATATCGCCCCGGTGGTCCTTGAGAATACGTTTCACGATCGCCAATCCCAATCCCGTTCCCTCAGGTTTGTCCGTCAGGAACGAATCGAAAATTGAAGCACGGATTTCCTCCGGTATCCCCACCCCGGTGTCGCTAAGCGTGACGCCGACACAACGAATACCATTCACCGACTCAACCAACACCCTCAATATCAGCGAACCGCCATCGGGCATTGCCTGATCCGCATTCAGGATGAGGTTCAACAGGACTTGTTGGATTTGTCCGCGGTTGCAATGAATGGGCGCCGAACGCAAGTCTGTGTCGAATACCACCCGGATCCGGTTCTTCATCATCTTGTAACGCACCAACTGCAGTGAATCGCGAATGATCTGCAACAAATCCCACTTGGAGAAAATGAAGCTCTGGTTTTTTCCGAAGTTCAGTACACGGCCCACAATCTCTCCCAGATGATTGATCTTCTCCCCGATGACCTGCAGGTCGTCCCGCATGCGCGGGTCCAGCGAGTCCTCCAGCTCCATGCTTTCGACCAGCAGTTTGATAACCGTGAGCGGATTCCGGATCTCATGTGCGATCTCAGCCGCGAGCATCCCAAGCACCGTTAGACGCTCACCGCTGCGCAAACTGTCCTCTGCCTCGATAATCCGGCTGTAGAGTCGGGCATTTTCGATGGCAGCCGCCCCGAAGTCAGCGAGGGCGCGAAAAGCCAGTTTTTCATCATCCGAAAACCGGTGTGCATGGTCAGTGTAGGCATTGAGAACCCCAATCACCTCGTTTTCATAGACAATCGGGCAACAGAGCATGCCCACCAGATCGTAGCTCCGGATGAAATTGACAAGATGGTGCTCCTCGGTCTTAGCCAGATTGCTCACTTCCACCATCTTCTGATGGAGAACAGGCGCACCCAGCGAGCTGTCGCCGATTCCCAATTCCTCGCTGTATTCAATCGGGCCCTTTTCATCCACCAGCACCTGCAAACGCAAGAGGTCCGACTTGCGGTGAACCAGATAGAGTGATCCCATCCGGCACCCGAGCATGGTCATGCCTTCCCGCGTCAAATCGGAAAGGATACCATCCAGCTCAAAACGATTCGATAGCCGCCTCCCAATCCGGATAACTGCGCCCTGCCGTGCATACCGTTTCTCAAGGCTCTCGAGGCGCCAGAGTCGTCCAATCGTGACCGAAAGCACGCGGACGATCGCCTCCATATCGGCCAGGTCCGCTTCCGAAAACCCCGCGACGACCACCTTTTCGAGCATCACGACACCCGCTGCCATGCTTTCCCCGGGCATGGGAACCGCCATAACCGATAGCACCCCCGGATGCCGCTCGACATAACGGGGATCCACCCTCACATCCTCAACCAGTGCGGGTCTTTGGTTGAGCGCCACCCAACCGGCAACCCCCCCCCCCAAGGGCAATCGGATATCCCTTTCTTCGTCAGGAAGCCCACGTGATACTTCGACGCTCAGGTCATTGTCGTTCGGATCAAACAGGATCACGCTGCCTGCATCGCATTCAAAATACTCCATTGCCTGGTCAAGAGCGTAGGTCAAAGCATCCTGCGGAGTTTCAGCCGGAAGCGTCCACTCCCCGAGGTTGCGTAGAATCTCAAGCAAATCCATACGGCTACCGGAATAGTCGTCCTCTCCGGAAGAAGTCGGGTGCATCATGTGTCGCAGCGTATTCGCATGCACAAGACTGGCCAGCAAAAACCAACCCGCTGGCTGTATCTGTTGCCGCTGTTTTCCAATTGAAGCTCATGGATTGATCCAGGAAGACGATCCCAGCAAAGCCACCAGCCTGTCACGCAACCGATCCATTCTTGCGGATAGCGGCGCAGCCTCTCCGGATGTCATGTCCTCCAGCAGGAGCGTCCCGGATGCGATGTGGTTCTGTGTGGATATCCTGACCGACTCAATGTTGAACGACAGATTACTCACTGACTTGGTAACCTGATAGAGCAAACCGATGTGGTCACGTCCTTGGTATTCCAACACCACTTGCTCCAGCTCGGGATCAGCATAGACTTCGACCCGGACGGGCATACTGATTTCAAAAGCAGGACCCCGATCCAGAAACCCCTTCTTGCGGCTCCTTTCAAACTCTTCCCGGATCCGGTCGTCAATCCCCTCGCCGTCCACCAGAACCGCGTGAATCGCAACTTCGAACCGTGCACGGTCTTCATCCGAAACATCCACTCCCGACTTAGGGTGTGTCACGTGAAAGGTGTCGATCGCAATATGGTCCTCCCGCGACATCGCGCGGGCCTTGAGGATATTCAATCCAGCGGCACTGAAAGCAGCGGCCAGTTTGTAGAACAAACCAGCCCGGTCCCACGTGACAATCGTGACCACATAGTTTTCGGTTCCCGGGGTGGCTATCCAGTCAATTACGGGTTTAAGGCTTCCGAGGGAATCCGCCTCGTGGATTCGGTGTAGCAACCGATGCACCAGCAGAATGTGCAGGTTCACTTCATCTGCTTCGCGGGTCGCAAAATAACGTTCCGGAAGAAGGTGGAAATGGGCCTCAATTTCTTCTTCCGGGATTTCCGGAACCACTCGGGCGATGACAGACTTTTTCATGGCGTGAATCCTTTCGGCAAGATCAACAATCCAGCCATGGGCGGTTCCGTCACCAAATCGCTGAGACACCCGCTCAAACAGACCCTGCAATCCAGCGAATGAATGGATGTCCCAATACTGGGGGTTGCGGCCCCATGCATCGCAGTAGAAGAATACAAACGAGTAGTATAGCGATTCGAAGTCATGGATGGTCTCAGCAAAAATGGTCAGGATACGTGAATCTTCAACTTCCTGCTGCCAAAACCGTGCCACTTTTCGATGTCTGCCGATAATTGTCAGTATTCGATCCCGTTCTTCCTTGGTAAACGCAAATCTGGCCAGAATCGCATCCGCCTTTGCAACCGGCAGGTCTTTTAGGCGGGAGTGGCCTGGCAGCGATCCGGGAAACTCAATCGGATAAAGCAAGAACATCCAATACATCCAGTCTTTCAGGTCGACCATCGGAGCCTCTTCTCTCAAGGCCCGCTCCACCCCATCTCCAGACGTGAAGATCTCGTCCAACTTGCGAATGGCGTTCAAAACGCGGATGTCTTCGGCATAACGGACCAGGTGGAGATCATGCTGAATCAGGCAGTGAAGGTTGCGGAACTCCGGCAACACCTTCACCAGAATGCCCAGATCATACATCCCCTGGATAACCGGATACACCCGTCCCGAATGCCGCATCAATGCCTTGAACCCATCCTTGAAGACCGCTGATTCAATGATTTCGGCGGTCAGCATTGGCAAGGACGCTTCGATGAGCCTTTCCAACTCGAAGCTCATCCCGATACCCCTCTCCTGGATCAAAGCAAACACCCGGATCATCCGCATCGGATCCTGAACGAAGATCCCTTCATGGTCCGCGCGAATCTCGTCGTCCTGAATGACAAACCCATCCACCCGCTCAGGTTTGGACCTACCCATTCTCGCCATGAGCCCACGGCGCTTGGTTTCCCGCGCGAAACCGGAGATCTTACGGAAGCGGGTCTCGAGGGTCTCGGCTATACGGAAGATGCGCCGGGCATGGAAATAGTAGTCCTTCATGAGGGACTCGACCGCTTGAATGGCCGAACCTTCGTAACCGAGGTTGTGCGCCACAACCGGCTGGAGTGAGAGAATCAGCTCGTCCGATGCCCGCTGTTGGGTGAGGTGTAACTCGTTCCTCAGACGCAGCAGGAAATCATAGGCCAAATCAAATTCGTGGATCTCCTTCTCATATAGGATCTCATTCTGATAGAGCGTCGACAAGGATGGCGTCCCATACAGCATGAGGTTTGCCCAGAAAATGCCTTGATAGTCGCGCAAACCGCCGACTCCGTTTTTGATATTCGGTTCGGAAGCGAAGACGTTGCCCCCGTGCTGCAACCTGCGTTTCTGTTGAATATCGATTAGTTCAGCAAGGTAAGCAGGAAGATCGCTCTTGGAAAGCGCTTCACGATACGAATCCCTGAAGGCCGCGAACAAATCCATTGAGCCGGCAATCACCCTGCACTCCAAAAGGGAGTTGCGGGATTTGATGTCCATCCGCGACTCCTGAATCGCCTCGCGGACCGTGCGCGACGAATGCCCCACCTTAAACCCTAAATCCCACAACGGGTAAAGGACTGCATCGGTGAGGGATTGTTTCACCTCTGCCAATACCCTGGGGTTGATGCCATCCGGGTAGAGAAACATGATGTCGATATCACTCATGGGGCTCATCTCGCCGCGCCCATAGCCACCCAGCGCCACGAGGGAGCATTCACACGGCAAGGCCTCGCCTCTTTTCCTCTCGCAGGTTTCCACTGCCATACGGAACATGCGCCCGACCAGCACATCGACCAATATCGCACCCCCTTGACATACCGTCCGTCCCGACTCACCCCTGCGATGATATCTTAAGATCATCTCCCGCTCGACTTTGAGGAACTCCTTGTATTCCTTCAGCCTTTGCTCCGGTGGAACCTCCAACGAAAACTCGATGCGCTGCCGCGCGTGCCTGCGGATTCTTCGGAAAATCAGATCGGTTTTTTTGACCATTGGGATGCCTGGACCTCAGGGCGGTTTTGTATGGATATTGGCTTCCGGTCAAAAATAATTTTGACATTCAACACATTATCCAACCCAGAATCGTTTCAAATGGCGCAATCCAGTAAAGCATACAATCCGGAAAACGTTGAAGAATCGTGGTATAAGCGGTGGCTTGAGGCTGGCTGCTTTGCGGGAGATCCCGTGTCCGGCAAACCGGCCTACAGCATTGTGATTCCACCGCCCAATGTTACCGGAGTGCTCACCATGGGGCATGTGCTCAACAACACGCTGCAGGATGTGCTCATCCGTCGCGCCCGGCAAAATGGATGCAACGCCATGTGGCTCCCGGGAACCGACCATGCGGGAATCGCCACCCAGACCCGCGTGGAAAGAGAACTGCGCAAGGAAGGCAAGACCCGCCACGATCTGGGACGCGAAGCCTTTCTCAAAAAGGCCGTCGAGTGGCGGGACACCCACGGCGGTATCATCCTCAAGCAGCTTCAGAGCCTGGGTGCATCCTGCGACTGGGATCGCACCGTCCACACACTCGATCCAGACTATAGCCGCGCGGTCCTGACCGCTTTCGTCAAGCTCTTCGAGCGCGGCTACATCTACCGCGGCAAGCGCATGGTCAACTGGTGCCCGGTCAGCCTGACCGCCCTCTCCGACGAGGAGGTGATCATGAAGCCCCAGAAAGGGCTGCTCTACAAGATGCGTTACGAAATCGTGGAGCATCCCGGCCGCTACATCGAAATCTCCACCACACGTCCCGAAACCCTCATGGGCGACACCGCAGTTGCGGTTCATCCCGAGGATGACCGCTACCGGGATCTCGTCGGCAAACATGTCTGGCGTCCATTCCCAAGGGAAGCGATTCCCATCATTGCGGATTTGGCTGTTGAGAAAGACTTCGGGACCGGCGCGCTCAAGGTGACGCCGGCCCACGACGCACTCGATTTCCAGATCGGAACGCGCCACCAACTGCCTGTCATCGATGTTTTTAATCCTGACGGGACACTCAATGCGCTCGCAGGTCAAGAATTTGAGGGCATGGATCGCTTCGACGCCCGCAAGAAGGCCGCCGAAAAACTGCAATCCCTCGGGGGACTCCTCGCTCAGGAGGACTACGAGAACAACGTCGGGTTCTCGGAACGCGCGGATGTTCCCATCGAACCACGGCTCTCGGAGCAATGGTTCTTGCGATACCCGAAGGTGGAGGAAGCCAAACAGGCCGTCGAGAAGCGCTTCATCCGCTTCTTCCCGGAACGCTGGGAGAAGACCTACCTTCACTGGCTTGGCAACATTCAGGATTGGTGCATCAGCCGCCAGCTCTGGTGGGGTCACCGCATTCCGGTTTGGTATAGGAAGGGAATGGACCGCAGCGATCCCTCAAGCTGGCATGTCAGCGTGGAGGGCCCATCGGATCCCGAAAATTGGGAACAGGACGGTGACGTGCTCGACACATGGGCGAGTTCATGGCTCTGGCCGATGGGAACCATGGGTTGGCCGGATGCTGATGCGATGGAGAAAAAGGGGCTGTCAACATTCTACCCGACATCGTCGTTGGTCACCGGCCCGGATATCATCTTCTTCTGGGTCGCCCGCATGATTATCGCCGGGCTTGAGTTCATGGGCCCCGAGAAACAGTCGCTCACGGATGATGACATCCGGGCACGGATCCCCTTCAAGGATGTGTATTTCACGGGCATAATCCGGGACGTCCAGGGTCGGAAAATGTCCAAATCGCTGGGTAATTCTCCGGATCCGCTTGATCTCATCAAGCGCTATGGGGCAGATGGTCTACGTTTCAGCATCCTTAACGTGGCTCCGGTAGGGCAGGATATCCGCTTCAGCGAAGAACGGGTGGAGCAAGGCCGCAACTTCTGCAACAAGATCTGGAATGCCTGCCGGTTCCGGCAGATGTC
>JAFGAQ010000011.1 GCA_016933595.1 Opitutales bacterium
CGGCTTCCAGCATCAATAGATTGTAAAAAGCGCGTTGTGGATCAGCTTCAGTATGGGGATTGAGGGATCGGGACGGGTTAATCCTGCCTCCGCTCTTGCTTTGTTTCTATCCCGGACTAAAAGATGAACTTTTACCGGTTTTTCCGACTCTAATCCACACCCGATTCCCACTCGCGAAACAGTCTATGTCCGATACTTTCAATGATCCCCTCGAACAGCGCATCAAAGAACGAATCCGCACAATCCGTGGTTGGCCCGCTCCCCATGTCAACTTCCGCGATGTGACCACGCTTTTCGACGATCCCGATGTCTTCGGGGATGCGATCGATACCCTGGCAAAAGCGGCTTTGGAAAACGGGATCACCCGCATCGCCGCTATCGACGCCCGCGGGTTCGTCCTGGGAGCCGCCTTGGCCGCCCAAACCCGGCTTCCTCTCACACTCGTGCGGAAGGCTGGAAAACTGCCACCGCCATGCCGCTCCGAATCCTACGAACTCGAATACGGGAAAGCATCGGTTGAAATAAGAATGGACGCTTGTTCCGACAATGACACCATCATGCTGGTGGACGACCTGATTGCCACCGGAGGAACCTTGAGGGCCGCCGCCAGGCTCCTCAAGGGGCTGGGAGCCCAAATCGCCCTTGTCGCCGCCATCATCGACCTGCCCGAGCTCGGTGGGAGCCGTCTTCTGTCCGATGAAGGCATGCGGGTGCTTGCGCTGTGCCGTTTCTCCGAGACAGAATAGAACGTCGTATCCGCACTTCACCCCTTCTTGTGTGAAAGCCTTCCTGATCATCTTCGGAATCCTTCTCGTTTCAGTTTTCGCAGCTTCGGCGGAAAGCCACTTGGTTCTGGAAAACGGAGATGTGATATCAGGAGACATAGTTTCAAAAACGAAAAAACACTGGATCATTCAGCATCCGGTCCTCGGTAAGCTGAAGATCCTCCGCAAAAATGCCACCTTGGTGGAACCCCCCGGAACAAATCCGGAATCGGATCCCCGGGAACAACTCCCGGCCTCCGAACCAACACCTCTACCTCCACCAACACCGATTCTAGCGGTGTCCGCCCCGATTGATGAGGGATCCGATGCCAAGCCTCAGATTCGCGACGAGCCAGGGGAAATCCCGGCGCCTCCCGAATCCATATGGAATGCCGCGGAACGGGCGCTCCGGTTTATCGCCCACAATCAGAGACCATCCTGGTATCCACAGCTCCCTGACAACTGGAACGGCAACCTGAAGTTCGGATTCACTTACAACGACCGTGAAACCCTCTCAACACAGCGTTATGGAGAAATTGGCATCGAGGGAAAAACGGATCACTTCAATCACCGGTTTGGAGGGTTCTACCTCTTCTCCGACCAAGGCGGTATCCAAAGTGATAACCGTTGGGGTAGCTCATACCGCGCCCGTTTCACTGCGACAGAGCTCACTTTCCTCCAAAGCCTCAGCTCCTACGAAGTCGATAACCTAAAAGATCCGGAACAGAAAGTGATTCAATCGCTCGGGGTTGGGACCAAGCTCATCAACCAATCCAGTTTCTCCATCGACACAGTCATCGGTGGAGCTGCGGAATACCGCGACATGCGCACCACCGCCGATTCGACGGTCTTCAAACTCAGCTTGAGCGAAGAATTGCGCTGGCGTTTCAATGATTCGCTTCAGTTCAAACAATCGGTGAACGTTCTCGTGGAGCCGAACGACTTCTCCCGATACACCCTCACCTTTGATTCATCGGTTGAAACCCCCATCATCGGCGCGCTTAATCTCGAGCTGGCGTACCGCTACGACTTCGACTCCACGCTACTCGACAAAAACGCACGCAAAAACACGCGTATCGTCACCTCCCTCGGGCTGAAGTTCTAGAATTCGATCCCTAGCAAGAGGCCTTTCCTGCAAAGCAAAGAGCGGCTTTTTTTGTTGCCAGCTGCCGCAATATGTGAAAAATTGTTATCAGAATCATCCTTGAGGTTCCTGTCGCCGCCAATGATTTGATTCTAAAACACAGCCTGGAGAACTGTATTTCTCCAGACGCATTCCACATAATCCTGCAACATCATGATAACAAAATCGTTCTCTTCCAAGGGTGACTCTTGCAAAGCCACCTTTTCGGTTCACGTTCCATCCGAAGTCCAACACGTCTCCATTTGCGCAGATTTCAACCATTGGACTCCAGGGTCTGACACCATGTCAAAAAACGGCATTGGAGAATTCTCCGCCACATTGTTCCTGGAAACCAACAAGCGCTTCCACTTCAAGTATTTGCTGGATAATGGACAGTGGTATAACGATTCGGAAGCAGACGCATACGATGTCAACGAATGGGGCGACACCAATTCCGTGATCGAAACTTTCCTGCCATCGGGATTCGCGGCAAAAAGCGCCCCCAAAGCGCCTGCAAAAGCAGAAAAAGCTGCTCCCGTGGCAAAGGCGCCCAAGGCCCCCAAAGCCAAGGCCGCTCCAGTGAAAAAAGCGGAACCCCCAAAGGCTGCTGCTCCGGTTGAAAAACCGAAGGCCCCGGCCAAACCCAAGACTGCTGACAAACCCAAGGCTGCCGCCAAAAAGAAGTAACCGCGGCTGACTGAGGACATCAATCAAGGGCATCCCGGCGTCTATCCGTCGCGATGCCCTTGCTTTTTCGACTCGCACAATACCCCAACCCCTTCCTTTCGTGTTCCGGTTTATCCATCCCCGCCTATTGGCTTTCGACATCGAGTGGATACCCGATCCACATTCAGCCGGCATGCTCTTCGGCATCGACACCTCCACCCCACAAGGAGCGGAAGATGCCTTCCGTAAACTATGGGCCGAGGGCGGAGCCACCGCATCCAACCCCCATCCCTTCATCAAACTGACGTTGTCGAAGATCGTTTCGATATGTGGGATCTACCGGGAAGTCGATGAATCCGGATCGGTGCTGCACAAGTTGGTAACCATACCCTCCCGGGCGGATGATCCGCGCAGCACCTCCGAAACATCCATCTTAAAAGCATTCCTGCGCTCGACCGCTGACAAACGGCCCCAACTTGTGGGATTCAACTCCGCCCGCTCCGATCTCCCGATCATCCTTAACCGTTCCATCGTCCACGGTCTGAGCAGCCACGGCTGGGCCATGAGGCCGGACAAACCATGGGAAGGCATCGACTACTTCGGAGCCCATAGCGACTACCACCTCGACCTCGCCGCCTTTCTCGGATGGGGTGCACAAACCCCCAGTTTGCACGAGATCGCAACGATCAGCGGCATTCCCGGCAAGATTGATATGTGCGGAAGCTCAGTTGCCGAAATGGTGCTCGCCGGAAATCTCGACAAGGTCATCGCCTACAACGAATACGACGCCTTCACAACCTTCCTTCTTTGGGCGCGTGTGGCTCATTTTTCGGGACACCTCTCCGATGATGCCTACATCCGCGAACAGGACGCGATTCTGAACCTTCTCAATCAGGAAATCACCGATCACGGTAAGGATCATCTCATCCGCTACCGTGACATTTGGCTGGAGATGCGGGCCAAAGTCGATTCTGACCCGCTTCCCAATGCCGCTGAACAAGAATCCACTTGAGAGAAGTGTTCCGGATGCTTCCCGTAGCTGAAAAAGTGAGCGATCCGTCTTCCGGTATTTCGGATTCAAGAGGAAGATGGTTCTCACACAGTGATCCGGTGACCCAAAGGCAATAGGCGATGACCAATAGCCAATAATTCAATTACTCACATCGGTTCCCCAATCTGCGAAAATCTGTGCCAATCTGCGGATCGAACTCTTCACTCCTCTGTGCTATGTGGTGGATAGAACTCTTAATTCAACCAAGAACTACGCGAACCACACGACATGGAGAATGAGGTCGGTCTTCGGACGCTTCCCCATTCTAACACATGCTCGCGCCCTCGGGATTATGCGTCGGTCTTCGGACAATGATCCAAACCCTTTGCGTCCCTTCAGATCCGAGCCCAGAGTTATCAAACGACGCATGAAGGGCTTCCCACTGCTCACCAAGCCC
>JAFGAQ010000107.1 GCA_016933595.1 Opitutales bacterium
ATCAATGCCGGATCCGTTGGTGCAGTTGAGGATGAGGGATGTGGAGGATGGGACCAGAATCGATACTTTGCCAAGATTCGGATTTCTCGTGCCGAGGGTAATGATGCCCTCTTTCGACTTTGCGGTGATGCCGGCATTTCCGCCGATCACGTGGAGCTCATTCAGGGTATGGGTGCGGACTTCGATACTGCCGTTCAAGACGCTCAATTTGACGGTTGTGGGTTGATCGGGGGAGTCGATGTTGATCCGGATCGATGGGATCGGGTTGTCTGTGTCGGAGAGGAGAGGAAATGCGGAGATACAGGCAATGGCACAGAAAAGAACCCGTGGATCAAGGAAGTGATGGGTTTTCATGGCTAGATCATTTCGAGTTGGGAGATTCCGGATTCCGCCGTTGAGCGGATGTAGTCTTCCAGATGATTGCGTTCGAGCAATTCGCGGAGGGCGTTGGTTGCTTTGGGGTCCTCCAGTTGGAGGATCAGGCGAATCAACTCAGCCTGCAGGATCGGAGAGCTTTGCCGCAGCAGGGAATCAGGGAGCGAATGCTGGATTTCGGGGCGGTCGAGATGCGGTTGCAGGACCTCCAGCGCCGCCAGACGGACATTCACGTTGGGATCCGTATCGAGGGTTTGGAGCAAGGCCTGCATGACCGGGGCTTCGGTTGGGGCAAGCGCGCCGGACAGGAGCACCCCGCGCAGGCGATCGCTTGCCGATGCCTGATGCATGAGTGAGAGCGCCATCTCGCGTTCGAGGGCCGATACCTTCCGGTGGAGT
This sequence comes from Opitutales bacterium, assembly GCA_016933595.1. Lineage (GTDB taxonomy): Bacteria > Verrucomicrobiota > Verrucomicrobiia > Opitutales > JAFGAQ01 > JAFGAQ01. The sequence goes on from JAFGAQ010000107.1 coordinate 775, forward strand.
TCATCCACGGTTGAGAGCGCAGGATCGCTGTCGGGACTGGATTTGAATGCGAGATTCCATCCGATGAGGATTCCGATGCCGAGCATCACCAGGACAGCGGCCGATGATCCGGCGGCGATCAGCCAGCCCGGGCTGTTGAACCATGTTGATAGCCTGGCCGTATGCGTAGTGGAAGCGAAAGCACTTTCTTCCCGTTGCCACCTTTCGAGTGAGGAGAAGAACCGGGCGTCCATATCCGGATCGGGAGAGGAATCAGGGATCTCGCCCATCGACTTCCAGAGGGTTTGCATCGATGCGTAATGTTCGCGACAGGCCGGGCAATCCCTCATGTGTTGTTCCATCTGCATGCGAAGGGTAGGCTTGATGGTGGAAGCAAGGTTATCGGCGACCCGTTTGTGAAAGCGTGAGCAGTTCATGACACTTCCTTTCTGCTGAGGTATTCAAATTGATGCCGGAGTTCATTCATAGCGCGGAGCACCCGCATTTTTACAGCCCCTACGCTGCATTGCAGGATCGTTGCGATTTCATCGTATTTGAGGTCTTGATAGCGGCTTAGGATGAGCACTTCGCGTGAGGCTTCGGGAAGCCTGGAAATGGATTGTTTCAAATAGTCGAGATCCTGCCCCAGGATGACTTGTGTGTCCGGGCGGGCACTGTTCTCATCGGCGGTGGGCAGGTTGTCCTGTTCCTGAACCGCTGACATGACGGGTTCGCGGGCGGCTTGGGACCATGCCTGGATGCGGACGTTGCGTGCGATCTGATACATCCATGTGCGGAAACTGTGTCGTGGGCGGTAAGAGTGCCGATACTTCATGATGCGGAAAAACACGTCCTGGACGAGATCCTCGCTGAGGTGGCGTTCGGAGGTAAGCCGGAGGAAGAAGTTGAAGAGGGGCGTGCGATACCTTTTGTACAGGGTCGAGAGTTGGTCGATTTGCCCCTCTCGTACCCGGAGCATGATCACTTCGTCCGACTCGGAATCGTCTGCCTGCATGTTGGATCCAATACACAGGAATACTTGCGAATGCGGGAAAGGTCACACCGATTTGTTGAAATTCCGAAAAACGATTCTGGATGAGGCCTCAGTGGAAATCGTAGGATTGCACCGCTGGAAGGGCTTTTAAGGGGATTCCGGACAGCCGGATCGCCTGGATGTGGGTGACGCCATCCTTGCGTTGGAGCCTTCCGGATACGATCAGGTAATGTTCCTGAGTGACCGTCAGGCGGTAGCGTTCGAAGCGATCGGAGTAGAGGATACAGTTGGCGATGCCGGTCTCATCTTCCAGGCTTACAAATACAACTCCTCCGGCGGTGCCCGGGCGTTGGCGGCAGATGACGGCTCCCGCGACCCGGACAGGGCATCCATCGCGCATCTGTGCAAGCTTTGCCGCTGGAACAATCGAATCCCCCAGTAGTGGTCGTATCCACGACATCGGATGGGCTCCGACGGTCAATCCGATGGTCCGGTAGTCGGCCATGAGGCGCTCGATCGGATCCATCGGCGGGAGGGGTCGCGTCTCGGATGGGTCGCTGGCGTTCGGGTTTTCCGGAAGACTGGCGAACAGGTCGTCGCTGTCGTGGAATTGTTCGACTGCCCACAGGGCCTGACGGCGATCGCCACACCAGATGTTGAGTGCGCCGGCTTCAGCGAGCACGCGCAGCTCGTCGCGGGCAAAGTCGCTGCGGTTGAGGAAGTCACGCAGATCGGCGAAGGGGGCACAGGAGCGCTCGGCCAACATGAGGTGGGCGTGGGCACGCTTGAGCCCATCAATGCTAAGGAGTCCGAGCCGGATCGTGTGGTCATCGATGATGGTGCATTCCCAGTCCGATTCGGTGATGGATGGCGCGAGGAAGCGGATCCCGTGTCGTTTGCCGTCCTGGACAAGGGTGGCTGGGGAGTAGAATCCCATGGGCTGGTTGTTGAGCAGGCCGGCATAAAACCCGGCGGGATGGTGGGTCTTGAGGTAGGCGCTGCCATAAGCCAGAATCGCGAAGCTGATGGCGTGTGACTCCGGGAATCCATAGAGTGCGAAGGATTGGATCGCATCGGTCATCTTGCGGATGACGTCTTCCTCGACACTGCGGGATTCGAGGGCGCTGCGGAGCTTCTGAACCACCCGTTCCATGCGTTCGTCGTTGCGTTTGAATCCCATGGCGCGTCGCAGTTCTTCGGCCTCCGATCCGGAAAATCCCGCCAGAACCATGGCCATTTTCAGGACTTGCTCCTGAAAGAGAGGGACGCCCAGCGTGCGCTTCAGGACGGGTTCGAGGTCGGGGTGGATGTAGTCGATCGCCTGCCGGCCGGCGCGCCGTTCGAGATAGGGGTGGGCGAGGTTACCCGCGATGGGTCCGGGGCGCACGATGGCGACTTCAATCACCAGATCATAGAAGGTGTGGGGTTGGAGACGGGGCAGGGTGGCCATCTGGGCGCGGCTTTCGATCTGGAATACACCCACGGTGTCGGCCATGCGCATCAGTTCGAAGGTGTCGGGATCATCTTTCGGAATATGTGCGAGATCAATCGGGTTGCCCCGTGCCCGGGTGAGGGCGAGGGCATCCTGCAGCACCGCCATCATCCCGAGTCCAAGCAAATCAACTTTGACGATGCCCATGTCCTCGCAGTCATCTTTATCCCATTGGACGACCACCCGCCCGGGCATGCTCGCGTTTTCCAGAGGCACAATGGTATCGAGCCCTTGCTGGCAAATGATCATGCCGCCGGAATGTTGTCCGAGGTGCCTCGGGAGTCCGTAGACCCGGGAGTAGAGGTCGACAAGTGCGGGTGCGCGCGGATGGGATTGGCGGATGCCGGCTTGCGAGAGTTGATCCTGAAGCGCGAGCGTCTGTGGGAAATCCCCGTGCGCAAAAAGGTCGGAAAAGCGTTTGAGCTGATCGACCGGGAAGTTGAGTGCCTTTCCCATCTCCCGGATCGCACTTCGTCCCCGGTAGGTGATGACATTGGCGGTCATGGCGGCGCCGAGTTTTCCGTAGCGGCGGTAGACTTCCTGGATGACGCATTCGCGCATGTGGCCGCTGGGGAGGTCGAGGTCGATATCCGGCCAGCCTTGGCGCCCTTCGCTGAGGAAGCGTTCGAAGAGCAGGTTGCCGCCGATCGGATCGGCTGCGGTGATCGCCAGACTGTAGCAGACCACGCTGTTCGCCGCGCTGCCCCGACCTTGCACCATGATCCCGGATTCGCGGCAGAAGTTGACGATATCCCAGACGATCAGGAAGTAACCGCTGAAGCCGAGCTTTGCGATGATGCCGAGTTCGTGATTGATCTGATCGCGTATGCGGGGGGTAATCGAGCCGTAGCGTTGCTCGGCTCCAAACCAGGTGATCTTGCGCAGAAAACTGTCCATCGACTCTCCGGGGGGCACCGGGAATGTCGGAAAACTGTAGCCGAGGTTCTCAAGTGAGAAAACGCACTGCTCCGCCAGTTCAACGGAGTGGTGGACCGCTTGTGGAAGATCCCGGAACCGCTCCATCATGCTTTCCGGACTGCAAAGGTGGCGTTCCGCATTTTGGGACAGAAG
>JAFGAQ010000108.1 GCA_016933595.1 Opitutales bacterium
AAGATCCCTTGTTCGAGGCCCTTCACGTGCGCTGTTCCGGAACTGACTGAGTGGAGCATGGCTTTTTGCGATTGCGACTGAATCTCATTCCGCCCGCCCGCAGTCAAGCCCAAACTCCACCTGATGCTGATAATACTAACGCCCCAAAGCCTTGAGAACTTGGGCACACTGTCTTCAGGCCAGCTTCAATAAAATGAGCGATTTCACCCAGTCCGAATCGGATATGGAGGAAACCTCAAAAACTACGGTTCTTCCCTCCGCATAGGGCTTGGCCTCTTCAAACGCACGGATCACAGCAACCGGCAACTTCGCATCACGCATTGCCAACACCGACTTCTCCCGAAGCGTAAAGGATAACCGGAAACCACCGCTTCCGGGCAACAGAAAGAATGCATTTCGTTTTCCGATTCGATATTTTTGAACCCAGCCCGAATTCTTTCCGTAATACTTCCACTCGGTAAGAACCGGACCAAATGCCTGTTGGAGGAAGGCGACGATTTCGAGTCTCACGGCTTCCGACGCTCCCAATGATTCCCGCAAGCGGGAATCGTCCGGCATAGTGGCTTTGATGGCAAAGTGCGGATTCATGCGTCCAATACCTCCCGGTAGACTTCGATCTGGTCATCGATTGATTCGATGCCAACTGACAAACGGACCAAATCAGGGAACAATCCCTGCAATTTGAGGAGTTCGCAACCCTCCGGAGTGCTGACCAGTTCATAGTGGGCCAAATACAAATAGGGACAAGCCAGCGAGAAACGGGTTCCGAAACTGGGGCCTTTCGAGACTCGCAGGTTATCAAAAAACCGGCTGAAGCCATCTTTCAGCCGAAGCGAGATCACTCCTCCCGGGACATGATCCTTACGCGCTATCTGGCAAAACGACTTCGCGCTCGCCGGATGATAAGCCCACCTGACGGTGTCGACCTTTCGATGAGATTCCAGAAAGGACGCCAACTGACAAGTATTCCGGTTGATACGGTCGAGGATCTCATGGGCGTCATCCAAGAGGAAACCCAAACGATGGAGATCGCCCAAATAAGGCGGTTGGACCCAGCGCCTCACACGCTCCGAAAGGAACTGCCCATCCTTGGATTCAAGGGAAACCGAAACCGCTCCCATCATCACATCTCCACTGTGGGCAGCATACTTTGTAAGGCTGCAAGGCACAAGGTCGCACCAAGGCGAAACATCAACATTCGCTGGAGAAACCAGAGACGGATCCACCATGAGCTTCGCCCCAACCCGGCGGCAGACATTCGAGATCCGCGCCAGATCAGGAGTCCATAGCATGGGGTTCGTCGGAGCCTCCAGGACGACTCCGGCTATCCGTGAACCCTCCCTTGAAAGGTATGCCAAAACATCATTTGGATTCGCCGTTGAGGCAAAGGAAACATGCTGACCTCCCGCCCGCTGGTAACGGGCCATGATCTTCATCGTGTCGAGATAGAGCCAACCGATCGACACCCATTGATTCCGACCCCTGGGAACCTGCAAATCATTCACTGCCTGAAAACAGGCATAGAAGGCATTCATCCCACCTTTGCAGACAATAGTCTCAGCAGGAACCGACGACCCCATCCACTGCCTGATCTTTTCCAGAACCCCATCCTCTTTGCGCTCCTCAGGATAGGCCGAAGACTCCAAGCCGCTGGCCACAAGCCAATCTTCTGCCTCCCGCGAGGATAGTCCAGACCCCGTGTGCTGCAGGTAGCACACCAACGCGGACCGCATGCGTGCATCTGCCTCCGGAACCGTTACGAGCGCCCAATTTCCGACTTCATCGACTTCGCAACGCCCCAGGTCCTCCTGAATGAAAGCATCCCTCGAAGCAGCGATCGAACCCACTACAAACGATACAGTGTCGGCCGACTTGGATAAACGAACCCGCAATTCGTCACATACCCTCCGGATGTAGCTGTGTTGGACAAAGCGTGGATAGCCGGATCCGATCTTCGCCATCGTCCCGGGATCCTTGTTCTCATAGGCGATCACGTCAGCGATTGTGGGCAGACTGACGGAAACCGCATGAGGCGACGAAGGAATCCTTGTTCCAACCGAAAGCACTTTGGCGGGGAAAGTGGGAATTTGCTGCACGGCAATCATAAGGGCGGTCCTTGGCAAACAGGAGGTAGACAAGCCGCCCCGGATCATTGCAAACCGGATACACGCACAATTGCCGTCCCCTGATGTTGGCCAATCGCATCTATAAGGGCACGAACCCGGGCTCTGTCAAACAACACTTTCAATTCTTCAGGGCGTAGGCACTACACTGACACCATCTCCAAAAAAAAGAGATAAAGACGGTTCTGGAATGTAAACAACCGTTAAAGACCAGGCCCGGATGGCTTATTGGAACCATCCCAAAGCCCGGGCCACCATGAACCAGGAGACCAGAAAGACCCACCCACCCGCGATGCCCAACCCGATGCGGGTTCGTGTGCCCGCAAACCGATTGGCAATCGAGCCCAATGCACCGACCGGGATACCTGCAACCAAACCGAAAACGTGCGCCGACACGTCGGTATTAATCCCTGAAGTGCCCCACCATCCAAGAAGAATGATACCGGTTAGAAGCGGAAAAAACAGCCGGACAACCGGATGCTTTCCCGCAGGGGGAACACCTTCCATCATCGCATTCCCAACCAGCAACCCGACCAGAGCAAAAACGGCGGTGGAAGCTCCGTAGGACAGGTGTGGATCAGGGTAATGATACCATGCATTGACCGTATTTCCCACCCAGGAACTCAACAGAAGCGCTGGAAGCATCATCCATAGAGTCCAGGAACGCGACAGAAACCATCCGAAAACAAGCCCCATACCCAGATTGCCGATCAAATGCGCCAGATCCCCGTGCAACATGAGGGCGGTCACGGGCCTCCACCACTCGAGGTTATCGACGACTGCCCTTGCGTTCAGCCCAGCGGCGTGGGCGAGTATTCCCGTCGCGAACAGGTGATGTTGCAGCACATAAAAAAGACTCATCACTCCGGTGATCAAAACAGGAACCACAAGCGGCACTCTTCTCCGCATCGGGATCCTATCGCGAACAGGGACAGGAGGCCAATGAGCATTCTCCCTCATGGAAAGCGCCATCTGTTTACGAACGGCCTGAACATGATTACGCTCAACCACGATCTCGTATTGGTTCTCCCGAAGGTAGATCCAGCATGGAATACCCATTGAAAGAACCAACAACACACAATCGCCGGATGCCTCATATGAGGAAAACCGTCCAATCACCTCTCCGCCCAAGGCAGGATTCCCGTCCACATCCGGGACCACATCGCCCGCATCCGTCACCCCATCAGGATCAGCATTCATCCCCTGGATTCTCCCAATCCCGTGAATCCTCTCCCCCCGCGACCATGGCACACCGGATCATGCGCCCTTATTCGGCGGACCGCTGGAGTTGAAGCTTCACATAGGTCTCGCGTAACTGATGCGAGAAATCCTCGATGCGTAGTGGCTTGACAAGAAAACCGTCCATCCCGGCCCCGACACTCTTATCATAGTCATTCTTTACCGATCCCGCTGTTAAGGCGATAATCCTCGGCTGCTTTTCCGCCGGAAGATCGTTGCGAATGCGTCGGGCCGTTTGGAAGCCATCCATTCCAGGCAACTGAAGATCCATAAGGACCAGATCATAGCTGCGCGACTGCAAGCCCGCCACCGCATCCTCCCCACTCGATACCACATCGCAAGGATAGCTCATCCGGCGCAACATGTGCGAAACCACCTGCTGATTCACCCGGTTATCCTCCACTAACAGTATCGACAAGGGTTGACGCACCCCAAGGGAGCGAAGCCTCGACTCAGACATCTCCGACAAAGCAGCTGACGAGTAATCCTCCGATGACCCGATACTTTCAATCACCTGAACCAATTGCCGCTGTTTAAATGGCTTCGACAGGGAAGCCGTCACAAAGCTGTGTTCGATCTTTTCAAGCGGATACCGGAACGCCAACAGGTTTGGCGGCCGCATCCTGAAATGCTCTGCCAACTCATCCGCGATCTTGCGCCATGCTGATCCCGCCTGCCCAGAATCCACCAACACGGTATCGAAGCCATCGGCACCATGCAGGAGAGCAAGGGAGCTTTCGACATCGCCGACGTCGGTGACGTCCGCTCCCCTCGCCGACAGCCACTCCGATACCACCCGACGCCGACGTGCACAATAGTCGACGTATAACAAACGCTGGTTCTTAAGGGGAGAAGGAATCGATTCGCTTCCCGTTTCCGAGGGGATCTCGCGGAGCGGCAAGGTGAAGGAGAAACACGAGCCCTTGCGTTCTTCACTTTCCACCCGGATCTCACCTCCCATGAGCTCAACAAGCCGCTTCGAAATCGCAAGCCCGAGACCCGTCCCGCCATAGAGTCGGGAATCGGATGCGTCGAGCTGGGAGAAGGAATTGAACAATCGACTCATCTTGTCCTCGGATATACCGATTCCCGTATCCCTGACCGCAAAATCGACCCACACCTGTCCATCGCCCGACTCCCTGGATGATACCCCGATTTCCACCTCTCCCGCAGTCGTGAACTTAATGGCATTCGAGGCCAGATTCACCAACACCTGCCGGATTCGGGTAACATCACCCTCCACCGCATAGGGGACCTCGGGCCGGATATCACTGAAGAACTCAAGCGCTTTCGCGTTTGCCTTCGACCCCAGAATATCCAAAACGTCATCCACCAAATCTGACGGAAGAAAACGGATCGCCTCAAAATCGATCTTCCCGGCTTCGATCTTGGAGTAATCCAAAATGTCGTTAATAACCGACAACAGCACGTTTCCGCTCTTGTTGATGATCTCGACCAACTCCCGTTGTTCGGCCGACAGCGGCGTCTCAATGAGCATGTCCGCCATTCCGACCACTCCATTCATCGGGGTACGGATCTCATGGCTCATCGAAGCCAGGAATTGCCCCTTGGCTTCATTCGCCTTCCGGGCTTCCACAACCGCCACCTGCAACTCCGCGTTGGCATGGTCAAGTGCTTCGGTCCGCGCCTTCACCAAGCGCCCAAGACGGGACCTTTCCCTTTCCGAGCGGACCATCACCGCCTTTACAACCCCGAATATCAGCGCAACAGCCGCAACCAGATACCCCAAATACGCCCACGTCGTCCGGTACAACGGCGCCTCAATCGTAAATGAAAACGAGGTCTCTCCCTGCGGCATCCCCTTGGCATCAAGCAAACGCACCCTGAAACAGTAGCTCCCTTCAAAAAGATTCGTGAACGACACCGTGTTCTCCTGCGATGGCTGCGACCATGACTTGCTGTAATTCTCGAGGAAATAACTGTAAGACGGGGGCTTGCTCAGCGAATACGCAGGCGTGAAAAGCCGGAAATTCAGACCATTCTGCGAATACGGCAAAACGAGACCGGTAGCCGGATCCGAGCACATCGCCGTCTGAATGACCTGATCGCTGTTGCTGACACGGATCTCGCTTATGACCGGAGCACGCGGCTTCACCCCAGGAGTCTGGATTCCCGGATCATAGCGGATCACCCGGCTTCGGGAGAAAATGAATGCGGACCCGTCTTCCTCCAAAATGACCTGCTGATTGTTTTCCTTGATGAGACGCAAGGTCTCGAAATCCGTTTTATATCCACCCTGTCCGTCCGGCTTGAGCTTGTAGATCTGGCCAAAACTCGGAATCCAGATCGATCCATCCTTGTCCCGAATGGGTCGGGCCATGCCGGATAAAATTCTGTCGGTGAGCCACTCCGGACGTTTGCCGACTTCAAACGCCTGAGTTTCCGGATTATAGCGGGCAGTCGACATACTGGTGGAAATGTAAACCTCACCCTCATCCATCCACACATTGATCCATGCCTCATCGATTCCCGGAATATTCCGGATGTCATTGACCTGGATCCCGTCATCCAGAATCTCGATCCGCGAAATCCGACCCAAACCGTGCTCGACCCAGATTTCCCCTTGGGGCGACTCCACACTGACACAACTGTAACCTGCGGATGGCTGTTTCTCCCCGACCACACGCCAACCGGTCCCATCTTTTTCGAGCAGAACGTTGTAGTCGATGCCAAGAACCACGACACGATCCGGATGCTGCGACGGGAAGAAGAACATATTTCCGCTAAGCTCAGGCTGCAGCATCGTCACCGTTCCCTTTGACTCATCAAAGAAACCGATACCGTCCTTTGAACCGAACAGCACGCCATTGGCCACCTTGGCCGCACACCGCAATACCGGATTGCCGGGAATCCGAATTGGTTCGAAACCCTGAAGCCTGCCATGGGCATCGTATCGCGCCCGGTTGATGTTACCATCCGTGATGATATGCAACACCCCATTGAAACGCTGGATCTTGGGCCAATCGAGGAAAAGCCCCATCCGTTGGTCCAACAGAGACAACTGCGAGGGAAAGTAGACCTTCGCAATTCCATCCGGTATCGACACCCATAAAACCCCCTCCTCCTGATAGAACAGGTCTCTGACCATGATGAAGCTGGAATCCACCTCTCTGCGGATGCTCGTGATGACACGCAGTTCCTCATCAAGGAAAAACAAGCCCTCTCCTTTCACGGCAATGGCGATATAGCCTTCGCCCACGCGGCACATCGCCACAATGCCTTTTTGCAGAAGCGCATCGATCTCGGTCACCACCGGAGTGATCTCAAGCCCATCAAAGCGGAATATCCCGCCATTGCGGGTGGCGAGGATCACGGCATCATCCCGCATCTGAACCTGATGGAAGAGGGCCAAATCACCCTGAAACCGCTTCAACGACTCCACGCGCACCATCTGATCGTCTTCAATCCGGTACACGCCCTCCCATTCGGTGGATATATAGGTTTGCCCCTTTAGCGTGAAACCTCCGGTCGGATTGTTGAGCCAACGCCACACATGGTTCCCTTTTCGGCTATCGTATCGAACCACCGCAAGCTCTCCGATGAAAACCGCCCCGTGTTCGTAGGGAATGATGTGATTAAAGCGATTGGCGGATGTCCAGGATATGTCCTCCACATCGTCCGACAGCGGAACAAAGTGGTAGTTCCCGGTAGCGGAAGGTTCAAGGTATCCCCAATTACTGACGGTTCCGGCGTAGATCCTCCCGTCGATCCCACGCTCCATGGCAACCACGATGCCATGGTTGCCCGCATGTCCCCCGGAAAGGGACGTCCAGCTCCGGCCATCATACACGAATATGTTGCCATCCTCATAGGCCAGAATCCGGCCCAAATCATCCTCATACAAGCGGAAAGAGGACAATCCAAGCCCGAGTTCCTCCAAATTGTATACTGAGTAGAAGGGGACCCCGTTGTCGGTGTGATCGAGGGTTTGCGACAACAACCGACCCTCACCGATGGTTGCCACCACCAGAATCAACCAGGCCAATCGACGATAGAAAAGGGTATGCAAAGCGCGACTCCCTGACGCAGGAAGCGAAAAAACAGCATAGGCAAGCTAACGGTGTTCGCAACCAAATCCCGAAAATCTTCGTCACTTTTGGGTGATGGCACCCGATTGCCCTGCGACTGTGGCACTGGGTGAGACCCTCGGTGCATACCCGAAATGCGTTGATTTGTTGTCACGCGGACGAATTCCCCAACATCGCCATTGACCAAATCCACGATTCTGACTTGCATCGCATCCAATGGGGTCGCTCGTAGCCCCTGTTTTCATCTATGCAGTCATGATCATTTGTAAGGAGCCCAAACTGACCGACGCCCAGCTCGCCGAGGTCCAACAGATTGTCGCCGAGTTCGGCTGCACCATCCAAGTCATCGTCGGGGCTCACCGCTGCGTCTACGCCATTCTTGGGGATGAGCAACACGAGCTGATGTTCAACCGCCTCCATGGGCTGGACTACGTGGATCGCGTCGATCGCATCCAATCGCCCTACAAGCTCATGGACCGCCGGGGCCAACTCGCCACGCACACGGCATCCATCGGATCGTGGGAAATGGGCAAGGGCACGCTCTATATCGCTGGCCCCTGCACAGTGGACCCGAAGAACCCGCAAGCGCTTTTCGAAACCGCGCATGCATTAAAGGAAATCGGGGTTCATGTTCTCCGTGGGGGAGTCTGGAAACCTCGGACCATCCCCTATGCGTTCCAAGGAGACGTCAAAAGCCTCGAACTTATGGTCGAAGCCCGTGCGCAAACCGGACTACCACTGAACATTGAGGTGATGGACTCCGAGCAGCTCGATTTGGCGATCGATGCCAGAGTCGATATGCTTCAAGTCGGAACCCGTAACGCACTGAACTACTCCCTTCTTAAAGATATCGGAAGGAAGACACAGGGGCGCAAAATATGTGTTCTCCTCAAGAGGGGGCGTCACATGGCTCCCATCGACGAGTTTATTGCGGCATCCGAATACATCGTCGCCAACGGTAATCCGAACGTCTTCCTTTGCCCCAGAGGAACCGTTCCTGAAGTGCAGGGGCTGAGGAACCATCCGGATGAGTCCATCATTCCGCTGCTGAAGGACAAAACATGGGCGCCGGTGGTTTACGACCCGTCCCACGCGGTCGGTCGATCCGCATTCGTCCCGCAGGCCGCCTTGGCATCGATTGTATACGGGGCCGATGGAATCTGTGTCGAATGCCATATCAAGCCATCGGAAGGAATCGGGGATGACCCGAAGCAAGCCATTACGCCCCAGCGGATGCAGAAGCTCATGGCCGATATCGCCCACGTGCGCCAGGTTTTGTAGCTTCCGGTTTAGCGTATTGCGATGTTTTGGCTTTCAAACCGTATGGACGGTTGGGTCGCCAAACGCTTTGCTTGCGGATCAAAGCATTCGGGACCCCATGATTTCCCGTCCGCGCCCAATAGACGTGAATCCCGCGCACCGACACGACATATGCCCCGTCCTCCCGTCCTCATCCACTTCTCATCCGCCATTGTTACGCACAATGGATGATTCAGGGGGCTAGCTGTGGGCGAACCCTTTGTCGCTGCTCCCCCCCCCGCAAAAAAAAGATCGCCTCCCATTGGAAGGCGACCTCTTCGAAAAACCACAAAGCCGATTTACAATACTGCGGCAGCGCGCTGCACACGAACAAGGAAGTCCTCGACGTATTCCTTGAAGCTTATGCTCTGAGCATTCTTCAACAGCGGAACCGCTTCCTTGAACTTACGCTGCGAAACGAGCAACTGAGCATGCTGCACATAGGCATCGGCAGCTACTTCGCGGATGTTCTCGGCGCGTTCGAAGAGGAACACAGCCTTTTGATAATCGGGTTCCGGCGTGCGGTTGCGATAGTAAAGCGCCAGCTCGATCAGGGCCTGACCATTCATCGGGTCTTCTTCCACGACCTTCTCAAGGATCACGGCCGCACCTTCAGAGTCACCCAGCGCGCGCTTCGAGCGGGCTTCGAGCACCAGGAGCTGAATATTTTCCGGAGTCTGGATGTCGCGGGAGAAACGCTGACGAATCTTACCCACCAATTCGATGGCCTCGTTGAATGAACCGACCTGGGCCAGTGCGGTAGCGGCACGATACATGTTGTCATACTTTGCATCACCCTTTTCCATGGCGCGCTGGTAAGCACTGTAAGCCACGTCGTAGAGGCCGCTGTTCATATAGATATTGGCGAGCAGCTCAACGCTATCGGCCTTTGCCCGGCCCATGCGCTCAACAATCTCGAGATTCTTCGCAGCGTCAAGTGGACGTTCAAGCCCGACGAAGTTGTTCGCTTGGAACAGCCAATAGTCGACGTTGTTCGGATCTTCCTGGAGCAAACTGTTCAACAAAACATTCGCTTCCTTGAAACGCTCCTGCATCTGCATGGCCTTCAAAAGACCCAGCTTCCAGTCCTTCTTCTGAGGCTCCAGCATCACAGCCATACGATAGGCACTTTCAGCCGCAACATAGTCTTCAGTGTAAAGGTGAATCACCCCGAGCATCCCATAGGAATTTCCCGAAACCTCACCCAAATCAATGGTTTTGCTGAGTGGTTCGAGGGCTTTCTTGTAGTTTCCCTGCTGCATGTAGATCAGCGACAGGTTCTTCAATGCCTTGCGATAGCGGGGAAACTTCCGCACCGCTTCCACATATTGGGCTTCAGCCTGCGCCATACGGTCCTCTTGCAGGTAGAGCGTTCCCAAAACGAAGTGTACCCCAGCCGTGGCAGTACTGCTCGCCGCCATCTTTTCAAGAGGGGCAATCGCGGCGGATTGGGTCGGTCCCTGCAACAATGGCGCCACGACTTCCTTCAACTGGACTTTCTCTTCATTTGAAAAGTCCGGTTCGACCCCTTCCAGCGGTGCGTAGGATCCCACAAAGCTCTTAATGAAGGCGGGATCGCTCCACATCTGCTTCGAGACCTCATTAAATGTGGGTCGATCCAGTGGGAGCTGAGCCGAAAGGCCAACGCCCATCGAGGTAATGGCGGTTAAGACTAAGATTTTTTTCATGGTTTTCTAAAGGTTAACGGGGGGTAAATACGAGAGGAGCGCGCACACGGACTTTCACCGCTTTGCCGCCTTGTTTTCCTGGCGTGAACTTCCAGCGACGGATCGCATCCAAAGCGGGACGGTCGAAATCGGGATGATCCGTGCGGGTGACACGCGGATTCAACACATTGCCCTGTTGGTCAACGATGAATTCGATGTCAACGCGTCCCCCGATCTTACGGCGCTTCAACTCAGCAGGATAAATCGGCTCGATCTGGCGCACCGGACGTGGCTTTTCTTCAACGTCTTCGATTTCGAAGATCATTTCGGTAACATCCGTCATCATGTCATCCAAACCCAAATCCATCGAAAACCCCGCCATCGAGTCGGTAGAGAATCCGGGATTCAAAGCCATCTCCAACTGGTCCAAGGACAGTTTTGGTGGCTCTTTGTCAATTTCAAGTTCCTCGCGCTTTTCTTCCTTTTTGGGAGGAGGAGGAGCATCAACCTCCATCACTGGAGGCGGAGGAATCACAAAATTCAATTCCGCAATGCGCGTCGGATCCTTCAGACCAGTCGAAACCGCCTGAATCACCGGGATCATCACAAACAATGCGAGTGCACATAGCAAACCCAGCCCGACCGGGGTGTTCAACCTATCGAGTACCTTGGCGGACATCGTTTCTTGTTCGTTCATCTTGATTGTCTCCCTTTGATACTCACCTGAAAGTTGAGAAGCTGATCTTCTTCGCTCCCGCCAGTCTGGCTTCCATGTAAACCTGCCTGAAGATTCCATGGTTGGATTCCTTGTCCGCCTGAATGATCACGGGCAGGTCATCCTGCATTACCAATCCACGAACCACATTCCGCACACCTTGCACACCGATATCGCGGCCACCATAGACCACCTTATTCTCGGGACTGATTGCGATCAAAATGCTGTTTTTCTCCAACCGGCCGGAACTACGCGCATCCGGTCGGTTCACCTCAATCCCCGCCTCTTCAACGAAGACCGTGGTAACAATAAAGAAAATCAACAAGATGAACACGCAGTCGATCATGGGCGAGAGGTCGATTGACACATCATCGTCATCCGAATCTGAACTGTTTCTACTTAACATACTTCCAATTTCTCCATGAAGGCCCCTCTCATCGGAGCCCTTGATTGGCTATTTGAAACTGATTTTTGAAGCACCGGTCAACCGCACCTCCCCATAAACACGCGCAAACACGTCGTGCCGGGCCTTTTCCCCTCCTTGAATCAGGATGGGAGCCTCCGGATCCTGAGCGAGTGACTGCTTCACAATCGCCTGAACCCCGTCGATCCCGATATCCCGTCCATTGTAATAGACGGTGTTGTCATCCCGAACCTCAATAGTCGTGATTTGAATGTCGGACGTGGGCCCACCGCCGGATGAATCCGGTTTGTTCACTTCAAACCCGCTTTCTTCAACGAACACCGTGGTGACGATGAAAAAGATGAGCAAAATGAACACGCAATCGATCATGGGCGACAGGTCGATCCGGACACTGTCCTCTGCATCTGAAAGTCTTCTACCTAACATGGCATACTCCTCTATTGGATTTCCAGCGTTACTCTTCGATGCGGCTACCGATGATCAAACCTTCCATCCGGTTCAACGCATCCTGAATCGCACGGGTGCGACGGCGGACAATCAAGGCAAGGAACAAACCCGGCAACGCGATCATAAGTCCGGTCTGCGTGGTGATCAGAGCGGTGGAAATCCCCTTCGAAACCATGTCCACGGTCTGGTTACCCCCCGAACTGGCAATCCCCTGAAAGGTGATCAACATCCCTTGCACCGTTCCCAACAACCCCATCAAAGGAGCGGTTGCAACAAGCGAAGCCAGGAACTTCGATTTCCGTTCAACGTCAGCAAGCGTGCTTTCCCTCACTTCAAAGAAACGGCGACGCACAGAATCCGCAGACCCCTGCCAAGGACGGGTGTAGCGGATGACATCACCCGCGGAACCCTCCGCACTGTCCGGGTTGTTCACCCACTCCAGCCAAAGGTCCTCCTGATCCGTGTCGATTCTCTTCGCCTTGAGATACTTCAACATCTCGAAGGCAATCACGAATATGTAGGCAGCCAGTGCGAACAGCGGGATCATGACAATCCCACCACTCACCCAGTTTCCCCATATTGTCTCAATGAGATAGTCTATCATGACTTGACCTCTGTGAATGACTAATGAAGCGATGCCCGAACTGGCAATCAGTCTTCCTTAACGTCGTTCAGGAATACGATGGCATCCTGTTCCAGTTGTCCCCATTTCCCGCGGGCCATCCGGCTCAGGATACCGTGGATAATCAGGGAAGGGATGGCCACATAAAGACCGAGCTCCGTGGTCACGAGTGCTTCCGAAATACCATCGGACAACTGCCGGGCATCCCCGGTTCCGAAGATCGTGATCAATTTGAAGGTCTTGATCATCCCCACGACCGTTCCCAACAATCCCATCAAAGGAGCGGCAGCAGCCGTAATCGCGATGAAAGGCAGCAGGCTTTCAAGCTTGCGACGGGCGATGATAATCTTAACAGAAAGGTATTCTTCGATCAGGCTGCGGGGCTGATTGGCATTTTCAACCGCTTCCTCAAACATGGCACCTGCGATTCCCGGGAAGCTCCGAGCCTTCTGCAATGCGCTTTCGGTATCCCCGCGCTTTACATCTTCGGCCAAGTCCAACACGAAATCCCCATTGGGAACACGGAATGCGGTAACCTGCATGATCTTATAAACTGCAATCAGCAGCGCGGCACAGGCAAGTCCCAGAATCAAATTACCAACCAAACCGCCCTTCTTGATATGGCTGACAAAAGTGTCCTTGTGGCGTTCCACTTCGATCGCGGCACCCAGGCTTGCGTCAAGCGGAAGCGATCCTTCACCGGTGTCGATGAGACTCGCAATCTTCTGGCTGTCGAACACTTCAGAGGTAACGATAGTCGCGTTGGCGACTTCACCCGAAGAAATCTCGGTTACCGCTATACCCACATGGGCCTGATCATCCGAACGGAAGTAGACCGAGGGTCCGAGCAACGCAAACTTACCGGAAACAACTTCACCCGTGGTCTTAGCGACTGCCCTTCCGTTGAAGGAATATCCACCGAACAGCTCATTGAGGCGATCCACAGATGCACCCACAATCTTCATCTGCACATCAAACAACTGCTGCTGGTTGAGGCTGCTGTCATCCACAGCTCCGACTGCGTCATCAATGCGGTTCGCATAGATCTGCTTTTCCGACACATGAAGCTGGGCACTGAAACTGCGGACAAAATCACGCAGCAGCCCGGCAACATAATCGATTTC
>JAFGAQ010000012.1 GCA_016933595.1 Opitutales bacterium
AGGTAAGCTTGGATGATCTGCGCCAAATAGGCCTGCGTATAACGTGCACTCCCGCCACTCGCCACCAGCTGGAAAATGTCGGTTGTGCCTTTCCGCCCCGCCCAGAGTGACACCCAATCCTTGTCGATCTCCGGATGCAATGCGCGCACCCGTTCAGCCGCCCGTTCACTGACCCATTGCCCCGTCATCAGGTGCAATTGGTTATCGTGAAAATTCGTGGCGACCTCTCTCAAACGATCGGCTTCCTGGATTTCGATATTCCCTTGGATGATGAGTTGAGCCGACGACTCCCACGCATCGCGCATCGACCTCACACGGAAACCTTGTATCAGTAACCCGATCGATAGGCATAAGAGCAAGATCCACCAATACGATTGCAATAACAGCCTGACCCGATGGAAAAGACTGCGCAAAGTTTCGCCCAGGTCGGTGTGTCCGCCCTCTCTGCCTGAACTCTCCAGAAAGTCATCCTGCATACCCTAGTCCCTGATCCCGATCCATAAATCCATGAAAGTGCCCGGTAGCCCAAAGCAGACCATCCTCGAAACGATCCAAGCTCGGGAAAACGAAACGAGACACTTCCGTGTTCGATTCCCTTCGTTTATGCGATGAGCACCACATCGACATCTCTTGTAATCGAACCAAAAGGCCACCACTTGAGCTAAAACACGAGGATCCGCTCATCCACGCGGATGATATCATCCGGCCGGATACCCATATCCTCATCCCGGGCTCCATCGTAAACCTTGCGAACATTGATGTAGAAGGTTTCGCTCTCTCCTGAACCATCGTCCTTCATCCGGGTGAGCTTGACCCGGGTCTCACGGGCAACATCGCTGAAACCACCCGCCAACAAAATCGCACGGCTTACCGTGAGATCACGCGTGCTGATAGTGTAAAGACCCGGACTGTTCACCGCTCCATGGACGGAGTATTGACCTCCAATGACATCCTCCCGGGCCACGATAATCACGTCATCCGACTGGATAATGATGTCCTTTTCCACCATCCCTTTCTCCTGGACCTCCTTGAGATCAACCACCATACGGTCTTCCTTCTCAGGATTGGCGGCATCCCTACGGATCACGGATACCTTGCTCCGGTTGGCCCCTTCCGAAAAACCACCCGCCAAAGAAATAGCAGCACTCAGGGTAACCGGACGATCACCTGGAAGCGTGATCCGACCCTGATTGCGCACCTGCCCATAAACCGTAGCCATCTGACGCATGGCTGCAGCTTGCAACTCCACGACAACCGTTGCCCGATGAAAAAAATCAACCTCAAGCAATGGCTTGATCTCCCGGGCCACTGTGTAACAAGTCTTGCCGGCAACCACAAAGTCTCCAAGCAGGGGAATTCTGGCACGTCCCTGGGAATCCACAAGCAACGTTGTGGCCGGAGCTTGCTCCTCGATCACCTGATACAGAATACGGTCATCCGGCCGAATCAAACGTTCATTGTCCAGCAGATCCATCCGGCTGAAGCTTTCCTCACTGTCCACCGCATTCGCAG
>JAFGAQ010000109.1 GCA_016933595.1 Opitutales bacterium
AAAGCCCTCCCATTCCCAATCGGGAGTGTTGGTCACAACCAAAGCTTCCTGAGCACTCAAACACACGAAATGGTCATTGGTCCGTCGATTCACAAAACGATACAATGGAAGCCCTGAATACTCCTTCAGGATACGTCCACCCGACAACTCGCGCACACCCGACGCAAGGCACATCGTTTTACCGGAGTTCTCCTCATAGTATTGCAAAACCCCGTCCTGGTCTAATACCAGATGTCCATAAGAGAAACGGAACATTCCCTGGTTTTCGATTGGAGTGGCACTCTTGAACCGACTCCTTCCATCCATAGGAATCACACCCGGAGAAAAGCCGGGTGAGTATCCGGTCAGATTGACCACCGATCCATCCTCAAGCAGCAGATAACCATCTGGTATTACTTTTGCATTTGATAAACTGACACCCAAATCATGCTCATCGATCATGAAAGAGCACCGGACATTATTCCTCCACAGTTTGTCTTTGATACATTCGAACTTCCATACTTCTCCCTTTTCGTTGATCACAAAACATGCCAGACCATCACCGGGTAACGACCCAAGAGTCCGGATACCACTGGAAAGCTTCTTGGCAGGAGAGACGCCGGAAAGATCATCAAACCAGAGGTTATAGTCCGGATCTACATACCAGACTCCCGTCTTTCCCAATGATACTTTCCCAGATGCAAAGGCTACATTCTCTGCTAAACAAACGCCTTCTTCCGATCCACGCACTACAATAGAACGGGATACGATCCACAGACTCCTGTCATTGCGAATGAACAACGACCCAAGATCTCCGCCATCCACGATCTCAGATACCTGATCCATCAATAACACGCTTTTTCCAGAATCCTCTCCGGCAAACAACCGAATATCCAAATTTGCCTTGGGAATGGAACCCTCGCGATCCGATCCGCATCCGAACACTTGCCCTTCGCACGTAAGGTAAAGCGAATAGCATCCTTCCTCATGAAGAAACCCGGTCAGATTGTCCGATGAGACCATGCCCTCCTGTCCAACATCCCAATTGACCACGACCCCAGAATACGGCGTCGCATGATCCGCAGACCACAGGTTGTCGCTCAGCGATACATTATACTCCGTTAGAACCTGTTGGACTTCGGACCTTTGTTGATCTGCCTCCGCGCCCACCAACCGCAACATACAACCGGATGATGGGCTCACAAGCAACACCGCTACCCATACTCTCGCAAAGAACCGCATCCGTTGTCTATTGCTCCCAATCCATCCTAGTCCCAAAGACCGGATGGAGCCAGGTTGATCTGTCTTCATATGTTTTGTTAATAACATCGTATTAAGATTCAAATAGATTGCGCCAAGTAAACAACCAACCCCGTATTAGGTTGATCCTAGGAACAACCCGGAGACGGCATCTTATCAGTTCAGCAATTCACATTCCATTCTTTAACAGAAAGACCCATGCCTATGATTTTCATTTACTTATAATACTATTCAACGGCACGACACCCCGAAAGGTTCCACGACATTTCGAAGATCAACACCAAATCTCGTTGCGGCCCATTTCCCTCTGTTGGCAGACCGGAGGATCACTCACTCTTGACCAACCCGCTTTTCCGGGTGTCGACAACTGGACTCCAGTCGAATCGCTACCACAGTCCGAATTCCGCGCCCGTTCCTCCAGCACCATAGATAGCCTGGAAGACCGACACGGCCATCAACCAACGGCTGATCGCATCCTTATCACCAGGGCCAGCAATACCAGGCGATCCCGTCCAGCACGAGGTCGTTCGCGGATACATTCGCCACGATCCAGTTCTTCTCCTCCTCGCTGATCGTGAAGAAGTGGGATTGAGTTTGCGGTGCGTAGAAGCGATACACCGGAAGGGTCCCGTCCGCCTGATGTCCGAAGGCATGGAAGGCCACTCCTTCCAGTTGGAAGGTATCCCCGCGTGTCGCCAGCAAGTTGTCCCGCTCCTCCATACTCATCGTGTAGAAATGCGCACCCGATGCCTTGTTATACATCCGATACACCGGCTGGCTCCCTTCATCGCTTTCACCCGCAACAAAGAACGGAATAGTCTCCCATAGCCATTCGGCTGTCTCATCTCTCAGGTGCGCGAAGCTATAGTAGCCATTCGTTAGCCCGGAGGACTCAAGAATACCGACATACTCTGGCTTGTTTGCCGAGAAGAAGTGGGCATTCGTCTGCTGGTTGAGAAAACGATACACCGCGATACCCTGGTGTCGGATATAGGTTGCCCCGCAACTACTGGTAAGCCCGATGCAGGACGAAGCCACTTGCGTCGGCCGAACCAACTCCCGCAAAGCATCGGGAAACTCCTCCGCATCGGATGCGTAATCCCACTCCAGAGACTGGGTGCCCGTTAGCCAGAGCGTTCCATCCGTCTTTACCACATAGGAACAACCAACATAGAAAGATGCATCCTGAACGTTCTCCATGAAAGGAACCGGTTTCCGGTAGACCTTTTTCATATGGGAAGGTCCAAACATTCCACCCTCATTGTGCCCCATTACCCAAAGGGTGTCGTCCATCGTGATATATCCGGATTGTTGCATGCCACCCGGAATGATCGTTTTGACATCGTTGGCGATTCTTCTGGCAACATGGGTGAATCCGGAGCCCACATCACCGATATCGTAAAACTGGGCACTCCCGAGTGCCCAAAGCGAACGGTCCTTTTTCAACAGGAATACCGTGTGGTATCCGCCGACACCAACTTCCGCCACTTCGCCTTCAATCCGCGCCTTCCGCGTTTGATTGTCTTGAGAATAGTCTGCGTATCCGAGTTTTCCTTCATAACCGCTTCCGACTCCCCACAGGACTCCGTCCCGCTTGAGGTAATAGACGGTGGATCCATCGGTGACCACCTTGACAACATCCTGATCAATCACAACCGGATCCAAGAAGCTGTCGTCATCTGGATGGTCGTAGAGTATCCTTCTATGGCGGTTCATGCCCAGACCCCACAACCGACCATCCGAGGTAACATAGTAGGTGACACCGATCGGGTTGCTTTCATTACTTACACCAACAGCCACCGAAACCACATCCCTGGCCATGACAAACGGATCCTTGCATTCACCTTCCAACGACAGATCCTTCCCGAGTTCCCCGAATTCATTCACTCCAAAACCCCAAAGCGTATGGTCAGTCGCAATAAAAGCACCGTGCTTATAGGCCATGGAGAAATCCATAATACCTCCATAATCTTTTGCGAGATCAGGTAGCGGAGCATGCCATCCTTCATTGGTGTTGGAGGAATGATACGCCCTGTAAATCGTCTCGGATCCTGCCCGGAGATCGAATGCCCCGCTCAGGAGGAGCACGCAATAGAAAAGGGCCGCAAAGACTCCTTTCTGAGTTCGATACGGGGTACTGTGACAGTTGGAGGAATGATAGGTTATTTGCTTCATATGCATCGGTATTGAAAAGTCTTTCGGAGGGCGTTTCTTCGCACTACTTCGCGAGCGCATATCCACGGAATTTCGTTGGAAACCACGGATTCTCGAGGGATATGAAGCCAGCTCGATACTCAGAATTCGCTGTTCTCTTCCCGGTCTTTCTTCCACTCCCAGGAAGATTGCTCCACCTTATCCGTTCGCTCACTCAGTTCCTGACTGGTGATATCGCCTCTCAGGTGAGCGTCCCTCAAATCCTGTTTCTGAGACTCCACCAAACTGTGATGAACCATGGCGCAACTTGTGAAAAATGGAGTCACTGCAAGGATACCTAATAGTAGCAGACACCTGCCCATTAATCCTGGACATCGAACAGATGGCGGAACACGAGGGTCTTCTGATGACGGTATCATGCGATGGGTTACGCATGTTTCATGCCATTCCAATTCGTGTAAATGGCACATTCCGGATCCGCCAGTTATCCATCGATAAGAGCCAGGCCTCCGCGCCAAGCACGACGGCAAACCCTCACTGTGCCGAAGCCAGCATCGCGTCAATGACCCGCAAATTGGCGATCGCGTCATCCAACGAACTGGAATCCACCACTCCCTCCCGCATCTTGCGGCAGAAATCATCCACCATCAAAACATAAGAATCCGCAGCCGGAATCAGCTCCTCAGTAGCAACATCCCCTTCAAAAATCTTGATGCGGAAATCCTCTCCGGGCCACACCACCATTCCACCACGGTCCACCCGGATCCGGCCTTTGTCACCCACAACCTCAAAACTGCAATCAAATGCCCCCCGGAGACTGCATCCCAGATGACTCACCACCCCGGACGGAAACTGCATCAGCCCTGCAAAAACCTCATCGACCTCACCAAACTGCCCAACCCCGTGCATACGGATCGGCTCCTCTCCCGTCAGGTAGCGTGCAATACTGACATTATAGCACCCGAGATCGAGCATCGCACCACCTCCGAGCGCCTTGAAATAGCGGATGTCGGTCCGGGGCAAGCTGATCTCGAAGTTACTCCGGATCAACTGCATCGTTCCGATGCGCCCACTGTCAATGAGTGCCTTTACCCTACGAATGAGGGGATGATACCGGTACATCAAGGCCTCAGCGACCATTACCCCTTCGCGCACAAACGCATCCCGGATCGCGCCTGCCGCCGGAGCATTCTCGGCGAGCGACTTTTCCACAAGAGCGGGCTTCCCGGCTAGCGCACACCGCTCGGCCCAACGGCGATGCTCACTGATCGGCAACGGTATGTAAACCGCGTCGATTTCTTTCGAGTCAATCAACTCCTGATAGCTCCCAAAAACCAGTGGAATCTTGAATTCCTCCGCAAACGCCTCCGCCCGTTCCTTCGTCCGGCTCGCAATCCCCCGCACCTCAACAGCCGGAGCCAACTGCATCATGGCGGGTATCACCCGTGTTTTCGCTATGTTGGCGGCACCCAAGATTCCCCAACGGATCACAGAACGGCTCGATTCAGTCATGCACGCCATTGTATGCCCATTCTCTACCATTTCCAGCGCAAACCAACATTTGCATGATCTCCATTCCCCTCCGCGGGTCCGCCCGCCTTTTATCCGGGCAAGTATGACATTTGGATTGAAAGCCTTTCACCTAACCTTTTCACTAGCCACGGTTTTATCATTCGAATCCATAGGCGTCCCCATAGTTCAATAGGATAGAACCGCAGTTTCCTAAACT
>JAFGAQ010000110.1 GCA_016933595.1 Opitutales bacterium
GCATGATCCGTTCAATATCGCCTTCACACCATGCATCCGCTGGACCGGGATAAAGAACCACTCTTGAATCCTTTTCCATCCAACGTCTTGGAATCTCGAAATGGCTTCGATCCACCCAACAAATCTCCACATCCGCCACAGTCAAAACTGAATCGATAGATTCGCGCCCAGAATCATTTGACACATAAGATCGAACCCAGAAAGGCAGCCGATCAACCTCGCACCCAACGGTTTGGACGAAACCACAAGAGAACGACTCCAATACACGGGTGGCGGCCTGATTCATCATGATCTACACTTCAACGGAGGAATGGTTGCAAGGGGTGATACAATCCGCATGAAACCGATAGAAACGATTCTCCAATCTACGGCACAAACCCGCACAACCCAAGCAAAATTTGACCGTTGCGAACTGCGCAGGACTCTGGAGTGGGAAGAAATGTCCGTTTCGATCATGCGATCCGATTCAGAGCATTCCCCATGCCGATGATAATGCATTCCGGGCTCAATAGAGTTGGATCCGATAATCCCGAACCCCAACCGCCTACCCCCGAAACCCAAACAAGCTGTATCCAACAAAGCGTTGACCAAAGCCGCGGTTTGTGTCCTCATTTTGTTTCCGGACCGGATGGGAATTCCGTCCCACCCTCCGATCCGACAATACCTAATCCAGAGACCGCCATGATCCTGATGATCGACAACTACGACTCCTTCACTTACAACATCGTCCAGTATTTGGGCGAACTCGGGGTGGAGCTCAAAGTCTGGCGGAATGATCAGTTTACGATGGAGGACGTGGAAGCGCTCAACCCCAAAGCTATCGTGGTTTCGCCGGGACCATGTAGTCCAAATGAAGCCGGGAAGAGCTTACAGGTGTTTGCGGAATGGGGGCATCGTCTGCCGATTTTCGGCGTATGCCTGGGGCATCAATGCCTGGGACAGCATTTCGGCGGCAATGTCATCCATGCGGATCGGCTTATGCACGGCATGACTTCTCCGGTCCACCACTTCGGGGATGCACTTTTCCATGGGGTCGAAAACCCGTTCATCGCCACCCGTTACCACTCGCTCATCGTCGAGCGTTCGACCCTTCCATCCTGCCTATCGATCATTGCCGAGACCGCTGAAGGAGAGATCATGGCCTTGCGCCACAATCAATACCCGGTGTATGGAGTGCAGTTCCATCCGGAATCCTACGCGACTGGCCCCGGCAAAATTATCCTCCGCAATTTCCTGCGCATCATTCAATACCCCGGAATCAGGGAAGTGAAACCTGCTCCGGTCTCCCGATAACCCCATGCTGTGCCCGAACTGCAATTCACCCGATACAAGGGTCATCGATTCCAGAACTTCCAAGGACAACCAGTCGATCCGCAGAAGACGCGAGTGCAATGAATGCGGTCACCGCTTCACGACTCTGGAAGAGACGATCCGGGATGGATTGCTCGTATTAAAAAAGGATGGCAGCACCGAGGATTTCAGTCAGGCCAAGCTCATGGCCAGCCTCAAAAAAGCCCTCGAGAAACGTCCAGTAGAAACCGAGCGGATCCATATCATGGTCAATGAATTGATCCGCACCTTGGAGAAAGCATACGACGACCGGATTCCATCGGGGGCGATTGCCAACGAAGTGATCCGTCGCCTCCGGCCGATCGACGAAATTGCCTGGGTCCGCTACGCGGCGGGATACAAACATTTTGTGGAAGCCTGATGCCATCCTCGCCTCCGATGATCCTCCAGCCGCAGATTCTGTCGTCCTCATGGGCGGGTTATCAACTCATCGACTCCGGGAACCAGCGCAAACTGGAACGGTTCGGGGATACCATCGTCGTTCGCTGCGAACCCAAGGCATGGTGGAAGCCCGACCTCGACGATTCCGCCTGGGCCAAAGCCCACGCGATACACGATGACAAGACTGGTCTCTGGAAAATCCGCAAGGCCGGATTGTCGCGGGCGTGGCTGATCCCGTATCGGAACGCATTTTTTCAGGCCCGCTTGACCGATGGTTCCAAACATCTGGGTATTTTTCCCGAGCAATCGCCCCACTGGGACTGGATCTCGGAGGCCATCCGATCGGCAGGCTCCCGGCCCGGTTCCACTGCCCCGAGGGTACTTAACCTTTTTGGATACACCGGCGCCGCCAGCATCGCAGCCGCTGCAGCCGGCGCGACAGTCACTCACGTGGATGCATCCAAACCATCCGTCGCGTGGGCACGGGAAAACCAGAAATTCAGCCGTCTCGATGACTCACCCATCCGCTGGCTGATCGAGGACGCACTCAAGTATGTCCAGCGGGAAATCCGACGCGGCAGCCAATACGAGGGGATCATGCTCGACCCGCCTTCTTTTGGAAGGGGTCCGAAGGGAGAAGTCTGGAAGGTGGAAGAACAAATCGTCTCCCTGCTGGGCTTCTGCCGCGAACTCCTCAGCCCGGACGCACGTTTTCTGGTGCTCACCCTCTACAACCTCGAGGCATCGTCTCTCATGCTGCGCAATCTTGTGAGCGCGATGCTACCGTCAGGGCAAGTTACATTCGGTGAGCTGGCATTGTCGCACCAACACTCCGACAAACAGCTTCCGCTGTCGCTTTGGTGCAGGTGGAGCCGCTAGTCGACTGGAGTGCCAGCTGCTGCCGGAGCTTTTCCGATCGATAAGCTCCAGGTTTCACTCCATTCCATCGACTCGCCGGGAGCAAGCGTTCTCAGGGGTCCGTGTGCCTCCAACTCCAACAAGCCCGGATCCTCCTTGTGGCGTGGCGACGCGATGTAGATTTCCACCGCTCCCTGCTCCGGATGCACCCTGCATGGATCGATCCGATCAAAGCGCTTCTCGAAACACCGATCGTCCAAGCGTGCAATGATACAAGGCTTATCCGGGGTAACGAAGGCCTTCGCCGATCCAGAACCGGATGTGGGCTCCTTGGCAGGCACAAATGCGAAACTCCCATCCTTCACCGCCCACGGCATTTCCATCTTTCCCCGCTGCTCCACCCGGACATCACCGGATTCATTTCCGCAAACAGGAACCCGGGAATCCCATGCAGCGCTCACCCGCGTATTGGACCAAATCCCCCAAGTCACATTGGCATCGCGTTCATTCACGACCTTAACGTGCAAATGGGCCTGCCCCTTTTCATCGACCCGAAACGTTTTGCGCATTGACACACCCGAATACGGGCTGACCTCTCCCTGTAGAACAGCCGAACAATCTCCCTGTTCCACCACTTGATAGCTTCCGTAATCCCAGTATGGATCAGGAGGCCATTGCTCACCCTTTTTTGCTGGCCACACGTCCTGCTGATTCCAAAACCCACTCTGCGGCGATAACCAGAATGTGTGACCGAAAAACGCGGGCCACGCCTTGTCTGCCGCTGGGTATTGTGCCAAATCCGGCTTCAGCGACTGCCACTGCGACCACATTTCAGGTTCCTCGCGCAGCACATTCTCTCCGCCATCGGGTCCATAAAAGACCACTATCCCGCCCACTCCAGGCAGGACTCTCAACTCCATGCCCCCGTTTATCAACGAGAGCACGCCTTCGTTTATTCCGGAACGTGTCTCGTCCGTTTGTCCCGCATGAATGGAAAAGAGCTGCATCGAAAAAAGGGTTGTGACTAGAATCAAAAGTTTCACACCCAAGTCTAATGATGAAGCACGCATACTAATGAATAAAAGAAACGTGCACCTTGGTGTAAACCTTGATTTTGTGTTCGGATCGTCTTACAAATGCGTTTTCCTTTGAGAGTTTAACCCCTCATTCCATCCGAAGGTTTATCCATGCTGGCAACCACCCTGATCATCGCCCAATGCTTGATGGCGTCCACCGTCTCGCAGGCAGAGCCTCTCCTGTATTCAGTTCTACCCATCTCAAACAGTCTCCAAAGAGAAGGAATTTCCCTCAATGGAGAATGGAAGATGCTGGTGGATCCATATGAAAACGGATACTACAACTACCGTTGGGAACCGTTTGACCAGCAGGAATCGCCTGACCGACAGAGCTACTTTTTGGATGTCAAACCGGCCGACCGCTCCGACCGGATCGAATACGATTTCGACAAGGCAGAGTCCATCAACGTTCCCGGGGACTGGAATACTCAACATGAAAAACTGTATTTTTATGAGGGATCGGTGTGGTATCGCAAAGCATTCGAGTGTAGCCCGCCGGAAGGGATGCGGGCCTTTCTCGTGTTTGGCTCAGCCAACTACGAAGCGCACGCCTACCTGAACGGCAAAAAGCTCGGTAGCCATGTCGGAGGTTTCACACCGTTCCAATTCGAGATCACGGATCTTCTCCGCGAAGGCACCCAATCCCTCGTCGTCAAAGTCGATAACAAACGACTCCGCGAGGGCGTCCCCACCCTCAACACCGACTGGTGGAACTACGGTGGACTCACACGTGACGTCCGCGTTGTGTTCGTGCCTCAAAGCTTCATCCACAGTTTCACTTTGAAGCTGAAGCCCGGCTCGCGCGATACCGTGATTCTGGAGGCGTGGATTGATAACCCGTCCACCGACAAACAGCTCAAACTGGTGATCCCGGAAATGGGAATCGATCAGGACTTTCAAGCGGATGAACAGGGGCACATAGTGGTCGAAGCGCAGGCCCGCCGCATCTACATGTGGTCAACCACATCGCCCAAGCTTTACGACGTGGCCCTCGCCTACGGTGACGATCACCTGACCGATCAGATCGGATTCCGGACCATTACAACGGAGGGGCAGGACATCCTGCTCAACGGCAGGCCGGTATTCCTCAGAGGCATCAGCATCCATGAGGAAAGCCCGCTCACGCAGGCGCGCGCCCATTCCCGGGAGGACGCCGAAGCCCTTCTCTCTGCTGCAAAGGAACTGGGCTGCAATATGGTCCGGCTCGCCCACTACCCCCACAATGAGCACATGGCGCGGGTTGCCGATGAAATGGGTATCATGGTCTGGGAAGAGATTCCGGTCTACTGGACTATCCAGTGGGATAATCCATCGACCCTCGAAAATGCGAGAAACCAACTGCGCGAGCTCATCCACCGGGATCGTAACCGCGCCTCGGTCATCATTTGGTCCATGGCGAACGAGACCCCCGTGAGCGAAGGCCGGAATGCTTTCCTCCTCAAGCTTGTGGAAGATGCGCGCGCAATGGATTCCACCCGTCTCATCAGTGCCGCAATGGAATACCATCGCGACCCCGAAAACCCCCAAAAGCTCATTGTCGAAGACCCATTTGCCGACCACACCGACATCGTCAGTTTCAATCAATACGTCGGCTGGTACTATGGCATGCCACAAGACTGTGCCAACATTGAATGGCACATTCCCTACGACAAACCGGTGTTCATCAGCGAATTCGGCGGCGGCGCAAAATTCGGCATGCACGGCGACCATCTCGACCGGTGGACCGAGGAATTCCAGCATGAGCTCTACCAGCAAACACTTCCGATGCTCGGCAAGATCGAGGGACTCCGGGGCATGTCTCCGTGGATCCTATTCGATTTCCGCTCCCCACGCCGCCCCTTGCCGGAAGTCCAGGACTTCTACAACCGCAAGGGCCTCCTTTCAGAAAAGGGCGAAAAGAAACTCGCATGGTATGTCCTCAAGGACTACTATACGGATACCGACCGCAAATGGCGCAACCGCTAAGAGTCCTTTTTTCGGCTTGAGATCATTTCAAGACCCACATTTGATTACACCCATGGAAAATTCCAGGCCTTTCAAGATTCTCGGCATCCAGCAGGTAGCTGTCGGAGGCGAGAGCAAAGACAAACTTACCCGCTTCTGGTGCGACATCCTTGGAGTTGCAAAAACCGGCACGTTCAAGAGTGAACGGGAAAACGTGGATGAGGATATCCTCACCATGGGCAAGGGTCCGCACGCCGTCGAGATCGACCTCATGCAGCCACTCGATATCGAAAAGAAGCCGAAGGTGCATGAACCCGCCCTCAACCACATCGGACTATGGGTCGACAACCTTGCCGCAGCCGTTGAATGGCTCAC
>JAFGAQ010000111.1 GCA_016933595.1 Opitutales bacterium
AGCTGGAACCGTCCTCTGCTCAGGGGGCGAAGCGGAAGAGGATCACGTCACCGTCTTTGACGAGGTATTCCTTGCCTTCCAGACGGTATTTGCCGGCTTCACGGGCGGCCGCGACGGACCCTGCAGTCATCAGGTCATCGTAAGAGACCACTTCGGCCTTGATGAATCCCTTCTCGAAGTCGGTATGGATCACACCTGCGCACTGAGGAGCCTTCGTGCCACGGACAAAGGTCCATGCCCGGACTTCCTTTTCACCGGCGGTCAAGTAGGATGCCAGCCCAAGCAAATGGTAGGTCCCGCGGATGAGACTGTTGACACCGGAGTCGGAAACCCCGAGATCCGCCAGATAGGCTTTGGCTTCCTCCGGACTGAAGTCGATCAACTCGGATTCGAGACGGGCGGAGATCACACATGCTTCCGCTCTGCGTCGATGCAGTGCGGCCTCTTTGACTTCGCGGACCATCGCATTGGCATCGGGATCCGCAAGTTCCGACTCCGCCACATTGCAGGCAAATAGCATGGGCTTGAAGCTGAGCAACTGCAGGGACTTCAAGAGCTCCTTATCGTCATCCTCAAATTCCATCACATTCGCCGGACGTCCGCTATTGAGCTCGGGAAGAATCCGGTCGATCAAGGCAACGGTTGCCACCGCGATCTTGTCGCCACTGCGGGCCTTCTTGATGAGTTTGTCTTTTTGGCGGTCGAGCGAGTCGATATCCGCTAAAATGAGCTCGGTCTCGATGATTTCAATGTCACGGAGGGGCGACACCGAACCCGCTGAGTGGACGATGTCATCATCCTCAAAACAGCGCACCACATGCACAATCGCATCCACCTCCCGGATGTTCGCCAGGAACTTGTTGCCAAGACCTTCTCCTTTGCTCGCACCGGCAACCAGGCCCGCAATGTCGACCACTTCGACCGCGGCAGGGATGATGACCTGCGTCTTCACGAGTTTGGCAAGCGGCTCCAAACGATCATCCGGAACCTGAACCACCCCCACGTTGGGATCAATGGTACAAAACGGATAATTTTGCGCGTCCGCTTTGCGGCTCCGTGTAAGCGCATTGAAAAGGGTGCTTTTCCCGACATTGGGAAGTCCTACGATACCTGCCTGCAACATATGTCACTGATCTTACGTCTACTTTACCCCAAACCTGCAAGGCATTTTGTCGGGATTCAAGCAGTAGCGTGAAATCCGATGGGCAGCTCAGACTGCACCAAACGAAGCATCGAACGCGATAGTAATCGCGGGAAAAAGCGGGAACATCAGGGAAAATTGCGCCACATCATGGATTCCACCGGATGCGGGCAGCGCTCGTTGTATTTAGCGGACTTCTTCAAACGATAGGGGACCTCGACTTCGCCGGAGATCTCGAAATAGATCAGCTGCGCTATCGGCATGCCCGCATACACCCGAACCGGTTGATGAACCGAAATTTCGAGCGTCCAGTAATTGCAAAATCCCACGTCTCCCTTGCCTGCGGTCGCATGGATATCGATCCCGAGGCGCCCCACGCTGCTCTTCCCCTCGAGAAAGGGCACGGTCTTGTGCGTCTCGGTGTATTCCTGCGTCACCCCGAGATAAGTCCGGCCCGGGCGCAATACAAAGCCCTCCACCGGATCAATCATGATGGTGTCGACCTGGTTGTGCTTCTTTGCATCCAGGATCTCATCCCGGTAAATCGCAAGCTCAGCGCCCAGGTGAACGTCGTAGCTGTTCGCGCCCAAATTCTTGTCGTCAAATGGTTCGATGACGATCGAACCATCACGAATCGATTCCCGGATTTTCTGGTCGGTGAGGATCATAGCAGCAATGGAACCCTTTGATAGCCTCCCGGAATGGGCGAATCAATCCAAATACCATCGAAATGTGCCCGTTCCCGAAGCCCAGCTAAATCCTTGGCAAAGCAAAGCGGATGTGTTATCGCGACATTCCAACACACTGGGGACACGCTCCGGTTGTTTCATCTTCTGAATCCGATCCATGTTGAATTTTCTTAGACCCGATGGTCGCAGACACGACGAACTGCGCCCCATTTCCTTCGAAGCGGGAATCGCACCTTATGCCACCGGCTCCGTGCTGGTCAGTTTCGGGCAGACCAAGGTGATCTGCGCCGCAACAATTGAAAACAAGGTGCCGCGCTGGATGCAGGCCCAGGGCGTCAAGGGTGGCTGGCTGACTGCTGAGTATTCCATGCTGCCCTACAGCACGCTGGAGCGCAAGGATCGCGACATTTCCAGAGGGAAACAGGACGG
>JAFGAQ010000112.1 GCA_016933595.1 Opitutales bacterium
GTCGTAACGCAGATAATCGAAACAATCAAAGTCGTGAATACCGCAATTGCGATGTTTTTGATCAAAGTCTCCCTAAGCGGGGAAAGGAGGAGATCCTCACTTTGCTCCACTATGAGGTACCAGCGCAACTCGGGAACGAATCGGCTGTTAACGAAGTAGTTCTTACCATTTTTCCGGTATCTTGTCTCCAATACCTGCGACGAAAGAATGGCCTCACTGTAGGGGCCAATCCCTTCGAAGTTCCTGAGATTGCGCTCCGCCTGACCTGTATTTGACGCAGTATCCAGCATCACATTGCCATCAGAATCCACAAACAGGATATGCCTCCCGTATCGTTCCTCATATGAATTGATCAACTGATGCACACGACTGACGGTCAGCCCCACACCAGTCGCACCCAGGAAACTCCCATCCTCATGATCAAATACCTTGTAGTTGATGAACACCGTCATCTCATCACGATTGGCCAGATCACGATCCACATTGATCTCATAGACCGGATCCATATCCCGGACCCGGAAATACCAAACGTCTCGTGGCGCATCCTCCTTTACCTGTTTCAGCAGAAGATCCGCATGGTAGTAGTTCCTCGTCCTCTCACTGACAAAGAAACTCGTGACGGTTTCGTATTTCTGCATGATCTCGCGCAGGTATTTGGTCACCTGCCCCGGATCCTTTTCCCCATTGAGAACCCAATCCTTCAGGAAGGTATCATTTGCCATCATCGAAGAAATGAAAACGGGTCTGAGCAAGTCACGCTGGATCTCCGAGTAGATGTTGTCTGAAGTCAGTGGGAGCGCGCTTTCGGTTATGGTTTGGCGGACACTCTCCCGGGACACCAGATAGCTGCTGACGCTACTCACGAGAAACCCAGCCAACAAGATGGCACATACCCAAAACGCCCACCCATACCTGCGAAAAAGCCTCATACCCCAATCAATGATCACCTGCCGGATTCAAACGAAACAGACATTCCCGCCCCTCCACGGAATCGTCCGAGCGCAATGATCGGCTGTTTTCCCATTCCCTTGAGGACAATGATTCGCCTTTCCGCTCCGGGCGAACAGCCTAACGGACAGAATTCCCCGGGATATGATGGCACACCGATGTCTCATCTAGGGGCAGCACACGCCAATAGCCGAAGCCCATCCAGCGAAACCGGAACGGTTGAGCGATGTTGAATACCAAAGAATGGATTAACAACGTTCAACCGGATGGACTCATGCGGTCGACTTCCCTCAGTGATCGCAGACTGTCGCATCCATTCCAAAGCATCATACAAATTACCAGTCTCATTTGACATTCCCATTTTATGTTGGCAATGATCATGGATATGAATACGACCCTCGACCGCATGAGCCGGATCGTCGTTCCAAAGGCTATCCGGGATCGCTTTGCTCTCGGACCGGGAGACCGTTTGGAGATTACGGTCCGTCCAGACGGAATCCTCCTCAAACCCCATATTCCAACATCTCCGTTAACGGAAGAGTCCGGTATTCTCCTCTGCTCCAGCGAAGTTCCCTCCTCAGCCTGGGACATTGACAAGTTCATCGACGAACAGAGAAACGCACGCAGCAACGAGATCGCCCGGATTTGAGAGATGAAGCTGTATTTCGACACCTCCGTGCTTATTGCCGCGCTCCTTCAGCAACACCCCCAACACGCATCCGCATACCGCCATCTGCATTCGGTCAAGGTAAAGGAATGCGAAGGTTGGATCACAACCCACGGCCTTGCCGAACTCTACTCCACTCTCAGCGCGCTTCCGCTTAAACCCAGGCTCTTTCCCGCTGACGCAAACCGCATCATTCAGCACAGCATTCTACCACTTTTCACGCTGGTTTCCCTGACCACTGAGCATTACTTGCACGCTCTGCAACTGACGGTGGAATCGAATCTTCCGAGCGGGGCCATCTACGATGCCCTTCACCTCATCGGGGCCCGTGATGCGAATTGCGATACCTTGCTCACCTTCAATCTCCGCCATTTTCAGACGCTTGCCCCCAAGGATCCCCTGATCACCCAACCCTGATCTGCCGTCGTTCCTCCGGCAACGGGTTATGGATAGGAAGAATTGGCTCCCGCCCGTTTGACGCTGCATGCAGCGTCTTTTCACTTCCCCGTCGCTCTTCGAGCTATGGAGGGCACGCCAAGCCGTACAAGACGAAAGGAAAGAGGGGATTGAGGATTCTTCACCACAAAGAACCGAAGAGCACGAAGATTGGAGAGGATCTGATTCTCCTAATCTGCGGAAATCTGCGGATCCAACTCTTCCCTGTGGATTCTGTGCGCTTGTAGGTTACCCGGTGTTGATATTTTGCTTTTTGAGCCCTTCCGAGAATGGGATTACAATTCGTCGGAGGAAGCGCTCTGTGGTTATACCCGCTTCAATCCTATTGGCGAAGCACATCCAGCGAGCAAGGCGAGCCATGTTAATCACTGTTCAATTCGACATTCGCTCATGCATGCTATCGCCAAGAGAGAAACCTAAGCCCATCGACCCTTTCAAAGTGGCCGATATTGGCAGTTATGAGAGTTCGGTCCAAGGCCAGACAATGCCCGGCAATTAAAGAATCGAAATCCCCTATATGGAGTCCTTGTCTGGCCAAGCTACCCAGCACCAATCCAGTCTTTCTCGCAGCGTTTGAATCAAAAGAAACCACCTCCACCGCCGACAATAAACGCATCACCTTGTCGCGCTCACGCACCCCACCCGTATGGAAAACTCCAGCCCACAACTCTGATTCGACAACGGATGAAATCGACATATGCCAGCCTCGGTAATGATCCCGCGGCGCGTTTCCCCGCATGATTTCAATGCAAACCGACGTGTCCAGCATCGCGTCCATCACTCGATCGGGAATCGAACTCCAGACTGGGACTGTGGCATGCGATCCGGAAACCCGAA